>CAZLRI010000456.1:0-2070 GCA_964561745.1 uncultured Pseudobdellovibrionaceae bacterium
ATCAGGTAGTTGTCTCAGCCATTAATGAGGCAGGAATAACATTAAATGATATTGAAGCAATAGCTGTTACCTATGGTCCGGGATTGGTTGGGGCTTTGTTAGTAGGGGTATCCTTTGCTAAGGCATTGGCTTATGGGAGAAGACTCCCGCTGATTCCCATAAATCATCTTGAAGCACACATATATGCTGTTTATCTTGAGTATCCGCAGATTAATCTGCCGGCTATTGCTCTGGTTGTTTCTGGTGGTCATACAGAGATGATATTGGTTAAAGAATTAGGGGTTTATGAGTCGCTTGGCAGGACAAAAGACGATGCCATAGGTGAGGCATATGATAAGGTGGCAAAATGGCTTGGACTTGGGTATCCTGGCGGACAGATTATTGACCGATTGGCTACGACTGGCAACAGGGAGGCAATAAGATTTCCAAGGCCAACTATAAAGCATAGCAAGTATGATTTCAGCTATAGCGGGTTAAAGACAGCTGTGATTAATTATACAAAAACAACTCATCAGTCATTACCGGTTGAAGATATTGCTGCCAGTTTTCAGGAGGCAGCTGTGGATGCCTTGGTAAGTAAGGTAATGAATGCGGTTCAAGATATGGCAGCTGTTTCGATTATACTTGGCGGTGGTGTAGCTGCTAACTCCAGATTAAGAGAACAGCTTAATGCAAAAACAACTGGAAAAGATATAGCCCTCTATATTCCATCAATTGTATTGTGTACGGATAATGCAGCTATGATAGCTGGATTAGGTTTTCATAAGTATAATGCAGGCAATCGGTCTGACCTGTCTTTAGATGTTAATTCTAATTTGAAGTGGGAAAAATGGGGGGAAAAATGGGGAAAAATGGGGACAGCGCGAAAAATGGGGACAGCGCCCTATTTTTAGAAAAAAATAGGGCGCTGTCCCCATTTTTCCCCCCATTTTCCCCCATTTTTCCCATTTTCCCCCTACCTTGATCTCTCTTATCAATATTAATATGCTTAGATACACAATAGCAAGCAGTCCATACCATCCTATTATCCAAAAGCCTTGCACTTGAATATATAGACTCAGCAGGTAAACAGGCACGGTTGCTATTAGTATCCTTACTATTGATATTGGTTGAATCAATGCCTTAAACTTGATAAACACATAGACAGCAGAGATGATCACACCAATGATCATAGCTATGCTTGTCCCTATGGATGCTCCAATAATACCATATCTGGGGATAAGGCAAGTATTTATGCTAACAGCTATAATCAGGATTATAATATTTATCCACATGGATATAGTCGGCTTATCTCCGGCAGTAATAATGGTAGTTAGAATAAGATACACGGTAAAGAATCCAAACCCAATGATAAGAATGCTTAAGGGTATAGCTGCCGGAATATATGGGGTAGAATAGATGAGCAGAACAATCACACGAGCCGTAGTAGAAACAATTGTTACTACTGGTATCATCCAGACAAGAAGCAATTTCAGACTGTGCCTGATATATTGTCTGGTCATGGCATGGTTATTTTTCAGAACAGATTTGGCAATAGCCGGGAATATACTCCTTGAAAGGGCAATAGAGATAAAAAATGGGGTTACAGCCAGACTTTTAGCTGCGGTATAAAAACCTGCCTGAATATTTTCTTTAAGAATACCCTTGATCAGTAAAAGATCCATATTAAGCAGGGCAGCTGTAAAGATAGCAAAGATTGTAACAGGAAGGGCAAAACGGATAATTTTTGATGCCGAAAAATGCTGGTTGGCAGGTTCAAATCGACAATAGAAATATCCAGCCACACACCCAATGAGAGCAGTTACAGTTAATCCCATGATTGCCCCATTTAGAGAAAAACCACATAATATTATTCCAACAAGTACCAGAGGAAGAAGGGTATCATGAACAATACCTACAATTGCCTGATAACCAAACCATTTTTTCCCATTGAGACAGTAAATGTAGGCCATATATATTCCAAAAAAAGGGATACTTATGGCTGATAGCTGAATGTATGGGGTAAGTGATGGGTCATGCAATATCTGGCTTAAAAAAGGGGCAATACAGAAATATATCAAGGCAATAAGG
>CAZLRI010000457.1:0-2066 GCA_964561745.1 uncultured Pseudobdellovibrionaceae bacterium
CAATCAACAACCTACTGGAGAAATAACAATGATTGTAAGTATCCATCAGCCGGATTATCTTCCCTGGCTTGGTTTTTTTGATAAGATTTTACGGTGTGATGTTTTTGTGCTATTGGATAATGTTCAATTCAGCAAGAATTATTTTACTAACCGAAATAAGATTCGTACGGCTGCTGGAAGTGCTACCTCTCAGGGATGGACATGGCTGACTGTTCCTGTGCTAACCAAAGGAAAAGCAGACCAAAGAATAGATGAAGTACAAATCAACAATATCAGCGAAAGAAGATGGGCAGAGAAACACTGGAAGAGCATTGAGCAAAGCTACAAAAAGGCACTGTTTTTTTCCAAATATGCTGATTTTTTTTATCAATTATACTCAAAGGAATTGGATAGCTTGACTGAACTGAATAAGACTATTATTCAATATCTTGTTAGTGCATTTGGGCTTAACACAAGGATATGTGAAGTAGCAAAGATTGGGGAAACAGCACCTCTGGCAGTTGAGGGCAAGGGAGGAGAATTGCTTTGCAATATTTGTCAGTCATTAGGGGCAGATACCTATCTTTCAGGGGCATTTGGGAAAGAATATCTTGATGAAGGATTGTTTACTGATCATGAAATAAAGGTAGTTTACCAGGAATTTGTTCATCCAGAATATAAGCAGGTATTTTCACCTTTTATTCCTAATATGTCAGCTATTGATCTTCTTTTCAATTATGGCAAGGATAGCTTGCAAATACTACAGGGAGAAAAAAGGTGTGGATAAAAAAGAAACCTTTTATCGAAGAAAGGGTAAAAGGATAATTGATATTATTGGTGCAATATCAGGATTGATTGTTTTTTCCGGACTCTTTGTCATTATCTGGCTATTAGTCAAAATAACATCCTCTGGTCCAGCTATCTATAAGCAGGTAAGGGTTGGAAAAGATGGAGAGTTTTTTACCCTTTACAAGTTCAGGTCAATGAGAAGGGATGCAGAGATACATTCTGGTCCACAAGAAACAACCAGAAATGATGTCAGAGTTACCTTTATAGGTAGAGTTATTAGAAAAACAGGATTAGATGAAATGCCTCAGTTTTTTAATGTCTTAAAAGGGGATATGAGTATTGTTGGCCCTCGTCCGGAAAGACCATATTTCGTAAGCCAGAATGAGTGTTTTCAGGGAAAATGGTTGAGTGTTAAGCCAGGACTTTTTGGATTGGTTGAACTTAAATATGGATTTTCTGATGATTGCCCGCATATTACACCTGAGGATAAGGTGCCATTGGATCTGGGGTATATTGATAAATATTCCTGCTGGATGGATATAAAAATCTTTTTTGCCGTTGTCTGGAAAATACTTTTCAGACATTTTTATTTTTCCAGAATATTATCAAAAGAAACAACTATTCCGGTAAAAAAGGAGTAATTCAAATGAAGATTGTCATTCTTGCTGGTGGATATGGAACAAGATTAAGCGAGGAAACTGTTTTAAGGCCAAAACCAATGATTGAAATAGGCGGTAAACCCATTTTGTGGCATATTATGAAGATATATTCCCATTATGGATTTAATGATTTTATTATTTGTCTGGGCTACAAAGGGTATTTTATAAAAGAATATTTCTCCAATTATTTTTTGCATATGAGTGATGTAACATTTGATATGACAAATAATTCCGTAGAAATATTAGAAAAACATGTTGAACCATGGCGGGTAACATTAGTTGATACAGGACTGGAAGCAATGACAGGTGGAAGGATTAAGCGGATACAAAGGTATATAGATGGGACATTTATGCTCACATATGGAGATGGTGTAGGAAATATAAACATCAATGAATTGATGAGCGTTCATACTAAAAATGGTAAATTAGCTACATTAACATCTGTTCAACCCCCTGGCAGATTTGGTGCCCTTGATATTGATGAAAATAATCATGTACGCAAATTTCTTGAAAAACCTATAGGAGATGGGACATGGATTAATGGTGGGTTTTTTGTGCTTGAACCTGAGATATTCAACTATATCTCAGGAGATGAGACTGTTTGGGAAGGAGATTCCTTGCCACAGATTGCCTTAGATG
>CAZLRI010000458.1:0-2064 GCA_964561745.1 uncultured Pseudobdellovibrionaceae bacterium
GTGAATTTGAGTGTTTCTACCTATAATCTGGCAAATGATGATCCGGAAACAGTAATCCTGAGAATAAAAAAGGAAAAACCACCAATAGTTTTTGCCCTCGGCACAAGGGCATTAAAACTACTAAAGATGAGGGTAGGGGAAATTCCTATTATTGTCTGCATGGTTATTAATCAAGATGAGATTAATGGTGCAAATGTTACTGGTGTTACCCTATCTATCCCAACAATGATAAAACTTCAATGGATTAATGAAAACCTTCCACAAACAAAAAGGATTGGCTTGATTTACTCAATAGAAACCGCTGAACTTGTTGCAAAAATTTCTCAAGATTGCAAGAAATCTGGCTATGAGGTTGTTGCTCAAAAGATAAACTCTGGTGAAGAAATAACCTGGGCACTCCAAAAAATAGCCTCCAGAATAGATTGCTTTCTCATGGTTCCGGACGCAAGGATATATTTCCCTAAATCCATAGAATATTTGCTCATGGAAGGCTTAAAGAGAAAATTTGCAGTTATCGGGCTTTCCTCGTTTTATACTAAGGCAGGGGCATTTGTTTCCTTTGATTGCGATTATCAAGATATTGGGAGACAGACAGCAGAGATGGCCATGAAGATACTTAATGGACAAAGCCCAACTGATATTCCTTCCGAATCCCCCCGCAAGGCTACATTTTCCTTAAATCTATTGGTTGCTGAAAAAATAGGCATTAAAATTCCTCCGGCAGTCATCAAAGAGGCTAAGGAGGTGTTTGGCAGATGAGGATTAATATTACACATAAAATAATCTTTCTGTTTATCCTGTTAATCAGTACCTTAAGTATAATCATTGGCTTTTTTTCCTTTAATTATGGAAAACAGGCATTAATGATAGAGTTTGATGATAGGGCAAAGGCATTGGTCAAGGGCTTGGCTTTGAATTGTGAATATCCTGTCTTGTTTGACAATAAAGATATGCTTTCCTCAATAGGTGCGAATGTTTTAAGCCTGAAGGATGTTATTTTTTGTGAGATTAGGAATGAGAAAGGACAGGTACTGTTCAAAAAGGGAATAAAAAATAAACCGTATAACCATGAATATACATCTGTTATTCAGACGGAAAAGGTTAACGATGTTGAGGAGGGATTGGTTCTGGGTAATGGTCAGATAAGAAAGTTTGAAAAGATTGGCAGGATATAGCTTATTCTTTCATTGGATAATATAAGGGATAGATTACTGAGTATTCAGCGAGCACTGATATTAATCATCAGCCTTGGTATTATTGTGGCATCCATGGCAATTACAATATTGCTCAGGTTTGTGGTAGGCAACCCCATTGATAAATTAGTTACAGACACAAGGATTGTTTCCATGGGTAATCTTGATTATAAGATAGTCATGAATACAAAGGATGAGATTGGCTCCTTGGCTATTGCCTTTAATGAGATGCTCAATGCTCTGAAGATAACACAAAATAAACTTATCAAGACAGAGAAAATGACTGCTGTGGTACAAATAGTTTCAGAGGCTGCCCATGAGATACGAAACCCTTTAATGGTGATTAGCTCAGGGATTTATCTGCTGAAGAAGGTAATTTGCGAAGAAAATCCTATTGTTCCAAAAACTATTAAGCAGATAGAGGACGCTGTGTCTCGAATGTCTTTGTTTATTGAGGATCTCTTAAATTTCTCCAGACCCATTGAATTAAAGATGGATAAGGTAAAGATAAATGAGATGATTAAGGTTGCCATCAGTGAACTGCCAGAGGAATTTTTCTTTGGAATAGATATGAAACAGGAATTAGCAGATAATATCCCGGAAATCCTTGCGGATTCTAATCGACTTAAACAGGTTGTGGTTAATCTTGTCAAAAATGCAGTTGAAGCCATGAAGGAAGTGGTAGGTAAAAAGCTGGAAGTGAGAAGTGAAAAGGAAGGGAATTTTATTAAGATAAGCGTCTCTGATACAGGTAAGGGTATACCAGCAGAAGAGATAGCCAGTGTCTTTGACCCATTCCATACCACCAAGAAAAAAGGGATGGGATTGGGTCTTAGTATCTGCAATCGTTTTGTTGAGGCACATGGCGGTA
>CAZLRI010000459.1:0-2062 GCA_964561745.1 uncultured Pseudobdellovibrionaceae bacterium
CTTTCCCTTTTCTCTCCATTTTAACTTACCCACTCAATTTAAGAAAGAGCCAAATCGGACTTATTTCCACCCATGTTGCTTCAAAAGGTTTTTCCTCTCCATTTAATAAGGATAACATGTTAAGATCATTTAACATGTTTGAATTATAAGTTATATCAGTATTCCCGGACATTCTAAGGCTTCCGGATGTCATGATAGCCCCTGTAATCAATAAGTTTCCGGTTAACAATACATCCAAATCTGTTGTCCCTGTGGTGTAGATCAAGCCGTCAAAATCCACATTTCCTGATATGTGCAAATCTCCCATTACAACAAACATGGCAGGATTGTTGTTATTTGTGCTGAGATTTCCGGAAATATGAACATCAGCAGGGCTTCCATCAGGAAAGGAATCAATAAAAATTATACCATTTAATGCATTTGGATTTCCGGTAATATCTCCCTGAAAATAATTTCCATCTGTTCTTGATGCATAACCATTTAATGAGTTGGCTCTGGCAGCAGCTATAGCAGAAGCAACATCAAGTACAGGAATGGTCTCTGAAGTTTGATATGCTTCACCATCTATGCTTGACTTTCCACTTGAGCTAAAATTATCGCCATAAGCTATATTTCCATTATGAACTTCTGAGTTGCCTTGTAATGTTACGCTTCCGCTTGCGTGTATAGCGTTTTCAAGGTTTGGAGGAGAAAATCTGGATACAAGGCTGCTTATAGCCCGTGTTGAATTGCCATAATTTCCCATAACACTAATGACTACCTGATTTGCATCTGCGGTTTGACTGACAGCAGAATCAAATGTTCCTCCGGCAAATGAGGTTAAAGGAAAATTTTCAGCTATTTGTGCGCTAGCCCAATCGTTTTGTAATGTGTGTTTTGCCATTTCCAGCCCTGCTTCAGCAACATACAAAGCGCGTTTGGAGTTTAGATCATCACTTGATGTCTCTGCCCGAATTGCGAGTAATGTAGTTGCTGTTAACGATAACACTAGTAACAATAATATGGTGGATGTTAAAGCAATGACTGTTAATCCGCTGTTTTGTTTTATTTTGTTTAATATTGTTTTCATAAAACATCACCTCACATTTCTTGGCATAATGGTTGATCTTACAACCATTGATTGACTTGCAGGTGACACTGTTAAGGTCACCCTGATCGTTCTGATATTTGTTTCAGATGCGCCAACTATTGGTATAGCTATGGTAGCGTTATTTGCATCAAAAAATTCAAACAAAAGATTATCTACATTATCAATAACAACATTGGAATTTCGTTGTAGCGTATTACCCGCAAGTCTATATTGGATCGGATTTCCTGATGCATCAATGAAGTTCAACTCAGTATTGTTTGCAGTAATAAGCGAGGTTGTGTCCCTAATTTGTCTTATGTCCCGAGTCATGAGTGCAAAACCAACTTCAGTGTCTCGAATTAGTTTTGTTCCTGACGAAACTATGTCCCATGAGCGGAGGCTGATTGCTATTGCCTGTGACAGTATTAGAAAGAGAATGCTGGTTAAAGCTATGACAAGTATATACTCCATCAGTGTAAAACCATTTGGTTTTTTTGATAACACATTTTTTTTAAGTAGCATCTTCATAAATTTAATAATAATTTTATTTAATCCAAATCTGTAATAATAGTTGATAGTTTAATATTAACGTTGGGAGAATTGGTTTTTGTAATTATTACCTCAGCACGTTTAAAATCGGTTGGTGTCGGACCTACAGGAGTATTGAGATCAGCCTCATTTACATAATCTACTATTATTTGATAATTGTAGTCTGAAAAAGCACCGGAAAAGCTGGCAGGACCTGAAGAAACCAGCGTGCTAAAATCATCGTTTTTTATAACCTGCTCTATTGTCTCCTCAGCTAAATTGTTTGCAATCATAACAGATTTAGCATCAGCTCCGGTTAGCACAATTCTGCCGAATGCCATCAGGATAGCAGGCAAAGCTGTTCCTAATATGGCAATGATGATAATTATTTCTATTAATGTCATTCCTCGGTTGTTCTTCATTAGAATGAAACCCTCCCTGTTTCAGGGTTAACCCTGATGGTAA
>CAZLRI010000460.1:0-2059 GCA_964561745.1 uncultured Pseudobdellovibrionaceae bacterium
ATAATAAAACCAATGTTTAATTGAGTAATTGGATATTGGATATTAATTTGACATTGGTAATTGGCAATTGGAAATTAGATATCTATGTTAACTCGTGCCGCCATTTTATTTGAACTCAACAAGCCTCTTCGTATTGAGGAGATTGAAATCCCTCAATTGAAAGACGGTCAGGTTCTTGTCAAAGTTGCATATAGCGGAGTTTGTCACAGTCAGCTTATGGAGATAAGCGGCAAACGAGGTAGTGATCCATACTTGCCGCATTTGCTTGGACATGAAGGTTCCGGCGAAGTTGTTGAAATTGGAAAATTGGTTAAGAAAGTAAAAGTTGGTGATAGAGTTGCGCTTACATGGATTAAAGGAGAAGGTGCAAATTGTGCGGGGGCAAAATATAAACTTGGTGAGCAGGTCATCAATGCTGGTGGCGTGACAACTTTTAGTGAATATACGGTTGTGTCAGAAAATAGGTGCGTAAAAATACCTGATGATTTTCCGCTTGATGTTGCAAGTATTATTGGTTGCGCTGTTTTGACTGGTGCTGGAATGGTGTTAAATACTATTAAACCTAAGCCAGAGAACAGTATTGCAATTTTTGGCGCAGGCGGTGGGATTGGTTTGAGTGCTGTGATGGGTGCAAAAATTTGTAATTGCTCTAAAATAATTGCTGTGGATATTGATAACACAAAATTAAATTTAGCAAAAGAGTTGGGTGCAACACATATTATCAATGCAAAGGAATCTGATCCTCTGAGTGTTATCAAAGATTTAACAGATGGTGTTGGCTTAGATTTCGCGGTTGATTCAGCTGGTAGAACTCAAACCATTGAAACAGCTTTTAACTCTGTTCGTAGAAACGGCGGTTTGTGTGTATTTGCCAGCCACCCATCTGCAGGAGAAAAAATACAAATAGACCCTTATGAACTGATTTGCGGCAAACAGATTCGCGGAAGTTGGGGCGGGGAGTCAGATCCAGATAGGGATGTTTCTAGATTTATAGATTTTTATAACACAGGCAAGCTGCCTTTAAATAAAATGATATCACATAAATTTAATTTGAAAGAAATAAATAATGCTTTGAGTGAATTGGTACAAGGATCTCTTGGCCGAATCATAGTGTGCCCTTGATCTTTCACCTTTGACCTTTGACCATTGAGCTTTGAGCTAAAATAATGTCAGACACATCAGCAATAACAATTTCTAAATGCGTCGATCCCATAAAAACAATCAAGCGTATCCTGCTTCGTTATTTTTATATTGATCGTCCGGTGTTTTTTGGTCTTGCTGATAAGGTTTGGCTGATTATGGCAGGACCTGTTACAATGATATTGATTGCAACCTGTTTTACGCCTGAGTTGCAAGGATATTATTATACATTTGCTAATCTTCTTGCTTTGCAGGTTTTTGTTGAAATGGGACTAGGTACCGTTATTATACAATTTGCAAGTCATGAATGGTCAAAACTTTCATTGAACAAAGAAGGAAAAATAGTAGGCGATGATATCGCACTTTCTAGGCTTACAAGTCTTACACAAATTGCTACTAAGTGGTATCTGGTTGGTGGAGCTGTGTTGTCCATAGGTTTAGCGATAGGTGGATATATATTTTTTTCAACATCTAGTAATGTCACAAACGTAAACTGGTCCGGACCTTGGATATTGTTAAGTTTGATGACAGGTATTAATATTATATTGCTTCCTTTATGGTCTATTTTAGAAGGATGCAATCAAGTAAATAAGTTGTATGCCTATAGATTTGTCCAAAATATCTTTAAGAATGTTTTCTTATGGATTGCGATCTTTGGTGGTGCAAAACTTTGGTCTGCCTCAGTTTCTGTTTTAGTAATTATTGTGTGTGCTTCAATTTTTATTTTATCACATTATAAAAAATTCTTTATTCAGCTTCTGAGATCAAAACCATCTAGCTCTGTTATTAAATGGAAAGAAGAATTATTGCCAATGCAATGGCGAATAGCACTTTCATGGATGAGTGGATATTTTGTATTTTCACTATTTACCCCCGTCCTTTTTAAATATCAAGGTCCAGTTGTTGCTGGTCAGATGGG
>CAZLRI010000461.1:0-2055 GCA_964561745.1 uncultured Pseudobdellovibrionaceae bacterium
GAACGTGCCAAAAACAGAAGAGTTGAAATTCAGCAAATCAAATAACTAATGAGAATATTCAAACCTTTTCCTTTTTCATCCTTTTTCTCGTAAAATCACAGGTCATGATGTTTCTAACAATATCTTTGATCTTATCATCTTTTATTTCATTCACTACAGTATCAATAAACTCTTCTTCTTCGGCTGTGAGAGGTATCTTCTCCAGAGTTAATTCGCGCTCAATTTCAGCAATTGCCGTTTTTTCGATATCTCCTATTTCAAATCTTATGTCCTTGATTTTGAGATCAGGGATAGCTTTTTTTATTTTTTCCATTAACTCAGCTTTAAGATATGATAGTTCCTGCATCCACGCCGCATGTTTAACATTTATAACCAGCATATTACCGCGCCATATTGAAGGGCTTGCATTTGAAGCAATATTAGATCCCACAATAGAATTCCACATTTTCCAGAGCCTGTACTGTTGCACTTTTTTATTTAAACCAATGCTGCTAAATGTGGCGCTGATTGTTTCATTAATATTTGACCATCTTTTGTTTTTTCTTCTCATAAAAAATTATTTGTTCAGCGAAAAAATATGAGAACCTTTTATATTAAGAGCAAGGCTGTAATTGTTTTTAATCAGGTTATCCAGTTCTGAATATGATGAAATAGGGAATTTGTTATATCCTCTTTTCTTTGTTCCTGACATATCAACAACCCATTTTGGTTTTTTATTAGCCAGATCTTCCATCAATAATTTCCATGCTTCCTTGTTAATATTTTTTGTTGGAGAGACCTTAATATTTTCAAACCCCTCATTTGCTCCTGTAAGGTAAGAGCAATATATAAAACGCGATGAAGGTAAACGTTTTGAATAATAATATATGTCAGAACTATGTCCCCAAACAAAAATACGATCAGAAGGAGCAGCTAAAGAAGCAATAGTTTTGCCAACTAGTTTTTCTGTTACAAACTTAAACTTGTTTTGGATTTCATAAAAGTGAAGGGCAAAAAATATAAGATAAGGAATGATAATAACTATAGCAAGAGAAGCAAAATCTATTAATTTTGATCGCTCAGATATTGGAGTTATGATTTTGTGCCAAGCAAGCGCGCTTATAATGGTCAATGGCAACAGGAATTGTAGAAAATAATGAGGGAAAAATCTTCCTCCAAGTGACACAGCTGGAAAACAAAAAATTAGCCATGAAAAAAGAAAGATATTTATAGCAGACAAGTCTCTGTTTCTTATGATTCGGATTGCATAAATAATAGTTAAAATCCACAAGGGGATAAATGCTAACATAAAAACGCCAATTCTGTTAATCCCGTTAATCCCGTGCATCAGCACAACAAGAAACGGCACAGCATTGCTCGCATATTTTATGTTTTCAACCCATACCCATCTATAAAACCAGCCAAGAGCTCCTTGATAATAGAGATAAGCAAAAAGGACCAAAAATGGTATTAGTAAGCCTAAGGATAGAAGTAATGATTTTGTTAATATTGCCCGGATTTTTCCTGTTTTAATCTCTTTAACTATTAATGAGATAATCATTGGCGGGAGAAGTGCGATAGCCACTTGTTTAGACAAGATAGCTAATCCTAAGAATACGCCACTTAATAAGAGATAAAATTTGTTTTTATCTTCACAAAGATCTAAAACCAAAAAAAATACTGTGCAACCGGAAAAAAAGTTCATAAGGGTTTCTGTATTTGCAGCTAAAAAATCATTTGTATCATAACCTGCTTGATACACAGCAAATATAAGAATGGCAATTATTCCAACCTGTTTACCTGATATTTTTGAAACAGTAGCATATATGATTAGGCCTGTAGTCATTACAATTAGCGCGAAGAATATGTGAACAGCTGTCATATTCCAAACCCCAAAAATATGAAAAGGGATCGCATATGCCATATGAATGAGAATTGGTTTTTTCTCTACGAAATCAATATAAGGGATCCCTTTATTTAGCCATACAGCAGTTTGAACTGCGAAATCAGATTCATCTATATTTAATATAGGTGTAAAAAAGGTGATAATTCTTGAAGAAAAGATGAGTAGTAAAG
>CAZLRI010000462.1:0-2039 GCA_964561745.1 uncultured Pseudobdellovibrionaceae bacterium
AAAAGCAAATCTCTCTTATCACTCATGTGCAGAGTTGGTCATTTTGTTTTGCGGGAGCTATAATTGTTTAATAACCGCGAGATCAACTTTTTAAATCTGTCAAGATTGACTTTATTAACAAGGAACCGTACTATATTCCCATTATGGCTATCGAAATTAAACAACGTGTACGCATGGAACAACAGCTTGTTGTAACACCACAGCTACAACAAGCCATAAAATTACTTCAATTATCCCGTCTTGAATTATCGAATTTAATCCAAACAGAATTGATGGAAAATCCGGTTCTAGAGGATATTGATGATCAGGAAATAGAGGCACAAGAGGAAGAGGATAATAAATCTGAAAGCGAAAAGCATGAAGATGCTGTACAAGAAGATCGGGGACATGACCACACCTCTGACGAAATCGGAGAAAAAGATGGTGAATTAAAGCTTCCCAATGACTTTGACTGGGGAAATTATATAGGCGCATATAATGCGCCTGATTATGATGGTGATCACGAAACCATTGAAGATGGGCAAACATATGAAAACGTTTTAACTCAAAGCGAAACTTTGCACGACCACCTTTTATGGCAACTCTATCTAACCACCCTTTCTGTTGAAGAAAAAGAGATCGGAACTGAAATCATAGGCAATATTAATGACGATGGTTATTTTCAGTCTTCAACAGAGGAACTTTCACAACGATGCAATATTGACATAAAAACTGTAGAAAAGGTTCTTCAAAAAATACAAGATTTTGATCCAGCTGGCATTGCTGCAAGAGATCTTCAAGAATGTCTTATTTTACAAGCAAAACAACTTAATAAAGATACTGATCTTCTCACAACCCTTATAAAAGACCATCTGACAGATCTTGAATATCATAAATATGACGATATCGCAAAGAAGCTTAATTTAAGTCTTGAAGTTGTTCAGGCTTTGGCAAAGGTCATTTCATGCTTTGATCCAAAGCCCGGTAGACCATATAGTCAGGAAACCCCTCTCTATATTGTGCCAGATGTATATGTTCAAAAGGAAGGTGATAACTACGAAGTTCTTCTGAATGAAGATGGGATGCCAAAACTAAGAATTAGCAACTTCTATAAACGCGCTATAATGAAGGGCTCTGAAGCAAATGAACAAACAAAAACTTATGTTCAAGACCGGTTGCGAGCTGCACTCTGGTTAATAAAAAGCATTCATCAGCGTCAGAGAACTTTATATAAAGTAGCTAAGAGCATTGTAAAATATCAAAAAGGTTTTTTTGATAAAGGAATATCACATTTAAAACCACTTGTTCTAAGAGATGTGGCTGAAGATATTGGAATGCACGAATCAACTGTGAGCCGAGTTACCACCAATAAA
Organism: uncultured Pseudobdellovibrionaceae bacterium; assembly: GCA_964561745.1. GTDB lineage: Bacteria > UBA10199 > UBA10199 > 2-02-FULL-44-16 > DYJF01 > CAZLRI01. The sequence continues at coordinate 1,353 of CAZLRI010000462.1, forward strand.
TATATGCACTCTCCCCGCGGAATATTTGAACTTAAATTTTTCTTTAATGCAGGAATTCATCATTTAGAAGGTGGTGGAATCGCTTCGGAAGCAGTAAAAGATAAAATTCAAAAAATGATCGAAAATGAAAATACTAAATCTCCCCTTTCAGATCAAAAAATTGCTGAAATTTTGAAACAACATAACATTGACATTGCGCGAAGAACAGTAGCTAAATACAGAGAGATGTTAAAAATACCGTCTTCTTCCAGACGTAAAAAAAGATAAATTAGGGGGTTTCTATATGGACACAACATTTACCTTTAGGCAAACCGAAGCTTCTGATGCTCTCAAAGAACATGCTACAGATAAGCTTTCTAAATTAGAAAAATACATATTCAAACCTATATCTCCTCACGTTATTTTTAAGATTGATGGATTTAAACATACTGTTGAAATAACTTTTCAGCATAGTGGCACTAAATACTTTAGCAAGGGTGAAAGCAGCGACATGTATAAATCCATAGATGAAGCTGTATCAAAAATAGAAAAACAGCTAAAAAAAAGCCGGGACCGAATTAAGGACCATAAAGGCGAATAAATTTTACTCCATAGAATATCTTTTCAGTAATAGCAAATGTCATAGGCATAGCAGTTGTTATAGCTCCCGCAAAACAAAATGACCGATTGTAGCAATGGGAGATAGTT
>CAZLRI010000463.1:0-2036 GCA_964561745.1 uncultured Pseudobdellovibrionaceae bacterium
GGACAATATATTTCTGATTGGCGGGTTTTTTAAACTCTTCGGTAAAAAATTTCTCTTTGATCATCACGACATCAACCCAGAACTCTACGAAGCCAAATTTGGACGCCGTGATTTATTTTATAAGATTATGCTTCTCTGGGAACGTTGGACGTTTAAAATGGCCGATGTAACCATCGCAACCAACGAGTCTTACAAGCGAATCGCCATTGAACGGGGTGGGATGAGGTCTGACAAGGTTTTTGTCGTGCGTAGCGGACCGGATCTGAAGAGGGTCAAAATCGTTCCACCTGACCTCACTTGGAAAAACGGAAGGAAATATCTGGTGGGGTACGTAGGGGTAATGGGAAAACAGGAAGGGTTAGGCCTGTTGCTGGAGTCTGTGCGCTATCTTGTGTATGATAAAAAGAGGAAAGATATCCAATTTGTACTCGTTGGAGATGGTACGGAGCTTGAAAAGATTAAATCTATCGCCAGGCGTTTTGATTTAAATGACTATGTTACTTTTACTGGCCGTGTCCCTGACGATATCCTTCTTTCTATTCTGAACACCTCAGATCTTTGCGTAAACCCTGATGTGTATAATGTTATGAACGACAAATCCACCATGAATAAGATCATGGAGTACATGGCACTTGGCAAACCGATCGTTCAGTTCGACCTGACTGAGGGGCGCTTTTCCGCTCAGGAGGCAAGTCTATATGCAAGACGGAACGACCCGATTGATATGGCCGAGAAAATACTGGAACTACTAAATAGTCACGTGCAGCGAAGAAAAATGAGTGAATTCGGACGCAGACGAGTTGAGGAAGAATTAGAATGGTGCCATGAGTGTCCAAAGTTGCTTGCTGCATATGATGCTCTATGGAAGGTTTCATAATGAGTATATTCTAAAACCCCTGTCTTTGGGATGGGTGGTGTTGTTCACTAATGTTGTCGACGCTAAATTTGAGTAGGAGAAATAAATGACCGTAAGAAGCACAATCGTTAATAACTGTGATTTATGTGGGAATACTGAATTTGAGGTAAGGTTTTCAAAGAATGAATTTCATTCAGATATTGCCAGGTGCAAGAGCTGCGGACTTGTGTTCTCAAATCCTCAAGTTGAGAGAAATTACAGTGACTACCCCAATTATATTAGGAATTATATAAAATCCGAAAAGGGTAGACGTTTGACATCACGATGGCGTATTAAGCAAATACAAAAGTACGTCAGCCGTGGCAACTTATTAGAAATAGGATGTAGCGGAGGTTTCTTTTTAGACGAGGCTTAAAAAACAGGATTTCAGGTTACTGGTACCGAACTGAATCAAGAGGCTGTTAAATATGGAAGAGATGTGTTGAACTTATTAGTTTATTCAGAGCAAGATTTATCATCTATCAAATTTCCGGAGAAATTTAATGTGATCGCTATGTTTAATCTGCTTGAACACATTCCGAAGCCATACGAATTTTTAAAATATATTACTGATCATTTGTTGGCGGAAGGCGGTAAGTGTGTTATTGATGAAGCGGTGTTGGCAATCTCACAGACCCGTTTGGGATCATTTGTTGGCGGAAGGCGGTAAGTGTGTTATTGAGATTCCTAATATATTTACATTCCAGTTTCGATTTGTTGGGACCAAATGCCATCATTTATCGTGGGCTCATTATTATTATTTTTCGCAAGAGACGTTCAAGCTATTGGCTGAAAAAGTTGGATTGGTCATATTGGAATGTAAATCTGGAAAGCGCTTATATCCCATGGGGAATGCCTTTGGGAATTATCTACACAGAAACAAATTCCTAAAAAATACTGTTAGCCGTATGTTAAAAAAAGTGAATTTGTATGATAAGATAATTTCTATAGGCTTTCGAGAATATTTATTTTATATTTGCGAGAAACAGAGTTAAGATGAATAACAAGACAATCTCTGGCATCTCTTGTGGCGGTTTCCATCCTTTAAGGATATGATAGGGGGATATGATAGGGGGTCAAATCTTTGATATGATAGGGGGTCAAATCTTTATACTTGACAAACGGATCTTATTTGCATTAT
>CAZLRI010000464.1:0-2022 GCA_964561745.1 uncultured Pseudobdellovibrionaceae bacterium
GTCGTAGTTTGAGGACATTTGAGATCTCCCCTATCGTGATTTCATGATTTTGGCTTTTGAGTCGGTCCGACACAATCCATTGTTCAAGAAGCCCGGGTTATTTGAGATTTTTTGTATAAGGGTATTGCTTCGGAACAGGTGGTTAGAACAACTGCAATTCGTTTATAAAAATCTTTGCAGCGAAGCATCTAAGATTCTCCCGAATCGGTATCCTGACTTCGGAGAACTTATCGCTATTGATGGTTCGCTAATCAACGCCGTGCTTTCAATGGCATGGGCGGACTATCGGAAAAACTCAAAAAAAGCCAAAATTCATCTGGGCTTTAACAAAGGGATTCCGTCAAAAGTCTATTTTACTAACGGCAATGGAGCTGAAAGACCTTTTCTCAGTCAAATTCTTTCTCCGGGCCAAACAGGTGTAAGTGATCGGGGCTGCCAGGAACATGCCGAGTTCGATTCTCTGCAGGCCGAAGGCAAGAGTTTTGTGATTCGGATTAAAGCCAAAACAACCAAAACTCTGATCCATAAATATGATATCAACGCTGACAGCATTGTTTTTTATGATGCCGAGGTTTTGTTGGGAACTGCTCAAAACAAGAATCAAACCCAAAAACCTGTATGTCTTGTCGGTTACCGTGTTAATAATGTTGACTACTGGGTTGCAACTGACCGCAGAGACCTTGCTGGCGAGCAAATCGCTCAAATTTACAAACTCAGATGGGAAATCGAAAGCTTTTTTGCATGGTGGAAACATCACCTGCGGGTTTACCACCTCATTGCAAGAAGCCAATATGGGCTGATGGCGCAGATTCTCGGAGGACTTATTACCTATCTGCTTCTTGCAATTTATTGCTACAAAAACCATGGGGAACGCGTCAGTATCAAAAGAGTACGGCAATTACGAATACAAATTCAAAACGAACTTCGTGGTGCCGGCAGCTCTGCAAACTCGTATTTTTTCAAAGAACAAAAACATCCCCGGTTATATGCAAAAACCTAACCGGACATTACTGTTATCGATTATATTAATAATACCACTGCGTATTGCTAAAGGAAAGCTCTTTATTATTGCTTGACTCACAAGATCATTTATTTCTCTATACCCAAGTAAAAAGGCGTTAAGCGACTTTTTATGAGGTTGGCAACATTAAGAAGCAGGAAGGGAAAGAGGCGCTTTTAAAACAGCAAAAAGATGAACCGAGCGATCATTCCAATAAGTTTAGCTCTATTTGTCCTGGTAGTGTTTGCCTGTGCAACAGGGGAGCACAGCCCCGATATGGACAGGAGTATCCCTATCTCCTCACGGATCCCGCATAAAGCCCACCAAGGCTGCCCACACCTTCATGCCGGTCTCTTGGGAAATGCTTCGGAAAGCCATTTCAAAGTTTTGCCGGAAGGAGTAAAATATTGCCTGGTCTGCCATTCCACGCAAGGCCCGGCCCCTGCTTTTGCATGGGTCATCCATCGGGATCACTATGCCAAAGAAGAATTCACGGGTGGTTGTTGGTCCTGCCACTTGATAGATGCGCAAGGTAATTTCAAGCTTCATGAATCAGATAAGATTATAATAGAAAAAACCAATAAGGAAGAGATTGATAAACTGGCCCCTTTCTACCGGTCGTGGGGGTCTTCAGAATATTTGGATCACACGCATGCCGAACAGAGCGTTACTTGCGCCCTCTGCCATAAAACCACTTTACCAGAAGAAAGAGTTGCCATGGAGCAATGCCTCAAATGCCATGGCAGTTATCAATACCTGACAAAATTGACTGAGGATGTATCCCCTAATCCGCATGCTTCTCATTGTGGCGAGATCAGTTGCACCCTTTGCCACCAGGTTCATGCAGAATCTGAATTCTACTGCAACCTGTGCCATGCTTTTAATATTAAAACTCAGTAATGTCCGGTTAGGTTTTTGCATGTATTAAAAAAACGGTGGAAAAAATAAAAAAGTAAATTTTATGCTTGACATTTAAGAAAAATTTTGCGGCAACTTGTAACATTGTCAATCATTACAAGGAG
>CAZLRI010000465.1:0-2017 GCA_964561745.1 uncultured Pseudobdellovibrionaceae bacterium
CATTGAATCCGAAATACGTTTTTTTAACCACCATTTCCCCGACAGACTCTAAATACAATGATATCTGGTCTTTGCAGATCACTGCATCCGGCGCCTCTATCATAAGAGATCATCTGATTGCAATTATTAAGGATGAATTTGCTCCAGCATCTATAATTGAAAGATCAGCTACATATATTAAAGATACAACTAAAACAAAGGATCGTATTTTATTTGGAGAAAAAACATCTACAATAATTTTTGAGCAAGATAAGCGTTTTGAAGTTGATGTATTGTCAGGGCAAAAAACCGGTGCATATCTTGATTACCGTTCATTTAGATTAAAGGCAAAAGAAATAGCAAAAGGTGCATGTCTTGATGCGTTTTGTTATCAGGGCTGGTTCTCATGTCACATTGCCTCAGCTGCAAAACATGTTATTGGAATCGACAGCTCACAATCGGCAATCTCTGCAGCAGAGAAAAATGCAAAGCTCAACAATCTTTCCAACATAAGCTTTATCAGAGAAAACGTGTTTGAATACCTGATTAATTGTAAAACTAAATTTGCTTTTATTCACCTTGATCCACCTGCATTTGCAAAAGGCAGGATGAAGCGCAGTCAGGCAATCGCAGGATATAAAAAGCTTATCAAACTTGCGCTCAACTGTCTCACAAACAATGGGGTCATCCTTATCAGCTCATGTTCACATGCAATAACCGAAGATATCCTTAAGAAAACCATTGATCAATGTCTTGAAAGTATTGGTGCAACAAAACAGGATCTTTTTACTGTGCTTCAAGATAAAGATCACCCAATTGCGCCAACTATTCCAGAAAGCCTTTACTTAAAAGGAATCTGTGCAAAGATTTGCAAACCTTAGATCAGTCATTGACACTCGTAATCAATAAGGTTAGTCAGCCAATGGTTGTAAATTTAACATTAGAGGATATATGGAAATAGGCATTCTTGGATTACCACAAAGCGGGAAAAGCACGCTCTTTCAGATAATGACCGGCGTCAACAGCATTAATGCACATAGCGAAAAATATCTTAAAGGAGTTGCCAAAGTACCTGATACAAGATTCTCAACACTTGTAGAGATATTTAATCCAGCAAAAGCCACACCTGCAACTATTCCGTTTATTGATGTAAACGCATCTGGCAAAAACGCGTGGAATGCAATTCGCCAGTCATTAAACGGAGTTGATGGAATTCTGCATATTGTTGATGGATTTACAACATCTGATCTAAATGAAATCGTAAAAAACTATCAGACACTTACTGATGATCTGGTTTTGTCAGATCTGATGATTATAGAAAACAGACTTGAACGAATAAAGAAAACCAGCCCAAAATCAATGGGGCCATCTGAGTTAACACAAGCAACTATTCTTCCTAAAGCACAGGAAATACTTGAGTCTGGCAAGCGATTAAAAGATCTTCCAATGTCTGATGATGAAATTGCTTCAATCAGAGGTTTTGATTTCTGGACACTGCGGTCAGAGCTTGTTGTGCTAAATACCTCAGAAGATAAATCAAACATCCAAAACGATTTTATTGAAAAAACAAAACTTAAAATACCTGTGATTAGCATATGCTGTCAGATAGAGGCTGAGATTGCATCTTTGTCAAAAGATGACCAGAAAGATTTTCTTATCTCTATGGGAATTGAAACACCTGCATTTGAAAAAATTATTAAAACCGCTTTTTCACTCCTTGACCAGATTTCATATTTTACTGTTGGCGAAGATGAAGTAAAAGCATGGGTCATCCCCTCAGGTTCCACTGCACCAAGGGCTGCTGCAGCTATTCATAAGGATTTTGAACGTGGTTTTATAAAAGCTGAAGTTGTGAGTTATGATGACTTTATTGCATCAGGCAAAACCCTTGGAACAGCAAAATCATCAGGAAAACTCCGGCTTGAGGGAAAAGACTACATCGTCAAAGACGGCGATATCATCAACTTTAGGTTTAATGTATAATAGACCTCTTGCATAACCTATATTGGCTGCAATTTCGGCTTTTTGGCTGTGACTT
>CAZLRI010000466.1:0-2002 GCA_964561745.1 uncultured Pseudobdellovibrionaceae bacterium
AACAATGCCGATGAATAATTTTACTGCGCTAATCTTATTTTCGCAGCATCTCAGAATTTTGATATAGAGGGCTCCCACAATTGACAATCCTATTATTTCTTCTAATGACATCATTTCTTAAAATACGACGTCCCATATTTGAAATTTGACTAAGTCACATGATTTTCTTTTGAATAAGATTGGGCAAATTAGTGTATTTGGCAAACCATGAACGGCGTCTATTGCATTAAAAGCAGTCTTCCGCACTTTTATTTGATAGCTCAATTCATGACAATTTGTTGCCTCTGCTATAAGCTTACCCTTACCCATAAGTCTAATGGGTAAGTGAGAAATCAGGGGATAGTTAGAAAAAAAGTAAAATATTTCATTTTTTGCTGGACACTGACAAATAAATTTCATATCTTTGCTCTAATACATTAGTCAAAACATCAAAATTAGGTGAAGATATGGATAAATGTCCTTTGAAAATCTGTGGTCGACAATTTAGTCTTGATGAAGTTCAGGCGATCCGACAATTGATCGCTCAACAGCCAACCATCACTCGTGCTGAACTGTCGCGAAAAATCTGCGATCTGTTAGGTTGGTTGCGCCCCAATGGTCAGCGCAAGGACATGAGTTGTCGCGTCGCTTTAATTCGGCTTGATAGGCAGGGATTAATCACCTTGCCTCAACCAAGCAGAAAAATTGTGAGAAAAAGCAGCTGTGAGACGTCACTATTTTCTCCAGCCACGCCAATCACTAAATCAGTCGACCAGCTTAATAATTTAGCCATCGAGCCGGTGAATTTATCATGTCGCCAGCTATCGAAGTTATGGAATAGCTTGATAGATCAATATCACTATCTGGGCTACCAACCTTTGGTTGGGGCACAACTACGCTATTTAATTCATGGCAATGAAACCTGGCTCGGCGCGGTTGGCTTTAGTGCCGCGGCCTGGAAAGTGGCAGCACGAGACGAGTATATCGGCTGGTCAAAGCCGGCCCGTGAAACAAATCTCCATTACATCGTTGCCTAAACAAGACTACGGTAAACGAGTTAACCGAAAACATAAACCGATCCAGGAAAAAGAGAGCAACAAATGGTTGACCAGTTATCAGAAGACGGAGCAAAGCCAGCGTCAGCTTCCCAATACACTGTTGGTAAATATCTCGGATCGGGAATCCGATATTTATGAATATTTTGAACTGGCGACGAGAACTGATGATGCCGCTAAAGTGCTGGTTCGTGCCTCTCATAATCGTCTGGTGGATCATCCTGAAAAATATCTCTGGAATTTTATGGACAAGCAAACGATTAGCGGTACCCTAACCATTGAAGTGCCTCGTCAGAACAAAAAGCCCAAGCGCCAGGCAAATTTAGCCATTCGCTTCGCGCAAGTGACCATCAAAAAAGCGAAAAATATCACCGCGTCGAACATTCCCGACTCAATCTCGGCCTGGGCGATATTGGCGCAAGAAATTAATCCGCCTCATCAAGTGGAAGCGGTCAGTTGGTTACTATTAACCACCGTCCCCATCCATTCGTTTGATGAAACAGTTGAAAAAGTGCAATGGTACACCATCCGATGGCAAATTGAAATATTCCACAAAGTGCTGAAAAGTGGCTGCAAAACCGAAAAACGACAACTGCAGACTGTTGAGAAATTGGTCAAATGTCTCTTTGTGGATGCCATTATTGCCTGGCGCATCTTGTTATTAACCAAACTGGGTCGGGAAGTGCCCAATTTACCATGTTCAGTCATTTTTGAAGATTATGAATGGAAAGCATTAAATGGCTATATTCATCATACGACCGAATTAATTGACAAAGAACCTACGCTCCAACAAGCCATTCGGATGGTTGCTAAACTCGGCGGCTTTCTAGAACGTAACGGCGATGGCGAGCCTGGTGTCATGACCATCTGGCGAGGCATGATGCGACTCAACGACATCGCGGAAAGTTATTTAATTTTTTTCTCCCCCAGCAACTCCCTTCCTCGAACTTATGGGTAAAGGTAAGTCT
>CAZLRI010000467.1:0-1990 GCA_964561745.1 uncultured Pseudobdellovibrionaceae bacterium
TCAGAATCAGTGGAAATATATACCTTATCCACCATTTTGGAATTTTTAGCTGCCAATATCGGATAAGACATTAACGGCCGGCCAACTATACTGGTAGTATTTTTCCCTGGAAATCCAGTGCTGCCACCCCTTCCAATTACTAATGCTGGAATCATCGTTTACCCTCCTTGTCTGATATTACATGATTTACTAACACACCTATATTTTCAATTTCCACTTTTATAATATCCCCAGGAGATATAACTGCATCAACCGCACCTTCAGGGGTCCCTGTCATTATGACATCCCCTGGATACAAAGTAACATACCTTGATATTAGGGCAACCGTTTCAGCGTCATTTATTATCCTGTCAGAGGTATAACTTTCCTGTGTCACCCTTCCATTAATATAAGACCTCAGTCTCAGATTTTCGGTCTTAACGCCTCTTACCAAAAAAGGACCTAAAGGACAAAAAGTATCCAACCCTTTTGACCTGGCCAGATGCCAATCTCTATTCAAAATATTTTCACAAGTAATATCATTGCCGCAGGTATATCCCAGTATATAATTGCCGGCTTCCTTAATCGGAATGTTTTTGCCTTGAGTCCTTATAACTATGGCTAACTCCACTTCATGCCACACTTTCTTGGCGTAATCCGGATAAATCACATTTCCCTCATGTCCTACAAGCCCTGTCTGTGATTTAAAAAAAAACAGCGGCTCGTCATAATCATTTTTTTCCCCCACTAATCCTTTGTAATTATATGCAAGTCCGAGGATCTTATTGCCGTCGCACGGCGGTAAAAGGCGAACTTTTGAACAATCGAGAGGCTGGTTTCTCACAGTGGGATCCTCATCATAAATGCTGCCATATAGCTCATAGTATTCCTCAGCTATAAGTTTGCACCATTTCACATTACCCTCATAGTCAACCTTAGCAAACCGTTCCATTAATAACCTCCTTTATAAGATATTGATCAAAGGTCTCAAGTTCCAGTGGGATTATATATCTTTCAGTTTCATCAGGCATTTCCCCGTAACCCCAGGCTGCATAGAAAAGCCTGATGCCAGTATCTCTTACATCTAATAGATGCTGGTAGTTATCATCGATAAAAAAAAGTCTTTCAGCGGCATTGTGTGTGTCTTTTAAAATATGTTCTATTACCATTTTTTTTGTCAATTTGATATCCGTACTGAATATTTTTTCCTGCTGTATTGGCAAACCGAAATAATTTAAAATTAAGGAAATAGATTTGAAATCCTTGTTGGAGACTATATAGAAATCAAAGTATTTATTAAGCTCTTGCCATTTTGTTTTTATTCCTGCATAAACCCGATGGAGTTCAAACCAATATTGCTGAAAACCATTTCTAAAATCATTCCTCGCTGAGAAAAAATAGTTGTGGAATTTACTAGCGTTATCAGCATTTTCTTTAAGTAATTCCTCGAACTTTAAATAATTGTCAATCTTCACTCCCGATGAAGCCGCCTTGCATATAAGATAATATTCCCCGGCAGGTCTGACATATTTTCGATTCCTATAAAATTCTTTTCTAATATCTATCGGGATATCATCAAGCCTGTATATAAATCCATCTGATAATGCGTGATATTGCAGATATGCATTATATGATGTTATCAAGCATTCATCAATACTATCGATGATAACGCCGTCAAAATCCCACAATAATAGATTTTTTTTTGACATAATCACTTGCGGGCAACAACACGGGCGTGAGAACTTAACTTGTTGTTCTGCAAAAATACCTGGAGTTGCTCGAACGTTTCCGAACCGCGATTTTTAGCAATATATTCTATAAATCGGGGCACTTTTAGATCCGGCATCTCTTTCATTGCATTACAGATGATATCAATATCAAGCTTACCCGGTGTGCTGATCTCTATTTCTTCCAGTCCGCAGCGTGTTATTAATATCTTTAATCCCTCCACGGATAGAAAATTAATATGATGAGGGGGCGAGATGCTCTTCGAGTTATTCCAGAGCACCTG
>CAZLRI010000468.1:0-1989 GCA_964561745.1 uncultured Pseudobdellovibrionaceae bacterium
ATCTCTCTTATCACTCATGTGCGGAGTTGGTCATTTTGTTTTGCGGGGGCTATAGGCGCCCAAGGTTGTCATCCTGCACGCTCTCTTTATTGTCATCTCGTGCTTTCCGCCAAAAGCGGATCAGCCTCTGGCTGAAACACGGGATCCAGAAAGACCTTCAAAGAACTGGATTCCGGACCCGCCCGCAACGCCTGAACAAGCCATTAGGCTTGCAATGGCGGGCAGGTCAAGTCCGGAATGACAAAAGAACAGTCTGGAATGACAAAATTATATGCATAAAGAATTACAGAAAATAAAAACAGATCATTTATACTTAAACCTTGGTCCATCGCATCCGGCAATGCACGGATGTTTTCGTGTTCTTCTTAAACTCGATGGAGAGCAGATTATCGATGCTATTCAGGAGATTGGGTATCTCCACCGTTGTTTTGAAAAAGAAGCTGAAAACCATACATACACGCAGGTAATCCCCTACACAGACCGGTTAAACTACGTATCTCCACTCATGAATAATGTTGGATATTGCATGGCTGTTGAAAAACTAATGGGCATTGATATACCGCCAAGAGCAAAGTGGATCAGAATGCTCATTTCCGAGGTATCTAGAATAACAGACCATCTTGTATGTGTTGGCGCCAATCTGGTTGATGTGGGAGCTCTTACCAACTTTTGGTATTTATTTAATGCCAGAGAATTTTTTACCGATTGGATAGAAAAGCTTTGCGGTGCAAGGCTCACAACAAGCTACACAAGAATCGGCGGCGTCATGTGCGATTGTCCTGCTAACACAAACTCTGAATTAATAGAGTGCTTAAAAAAACTTAAGTCTGCGATAAAAGATGTTGAAGGACTTACAAAATCAAACCGGATTTTAATTGATCGAACCCGCAACATTGGTTCAATATCCAAAGAAGATGCATTAAGCTATGGGTTTACCGGACCATGCCTAAGAGCAACCGGGATTGATTATGATGTCAGAAAAGCACATCCATATTACTACTACGCTGATTTAAAATGGGACATACCTCTTGGATTAAATGGCGATACATATGACCGCATATTTGTTCGCATTGAGGAGATGAAACAATCAGCTCTTATTATCGAACAGATATTAAAGAACATGGAACCCGGCGCTTTTATGGCAAATGACGCAAAAATAACAATACCTCCAAAGCATGAAGTATATTCAACCATAGAAGGGATGATAAATCATTTTAAGCTAGTAATGGATGGGATAAAGCCACCAGCAGGTGAAGTTTATTCCTATACAGAGGCAGCAAACGGAGAGCTTGGTTTTTATATTGTAAGTGATGGCTCTGAAAAACCATATAGAATAAAAGTTCGACCACCATGTTTTGCAATTTATCAGGCATTTCCTGAATTAATAAAAGGTCACATGATAGCAGATGCTGTAGCTATTATGGGAAGCTTAAACATAATCGCAGGTGAATTAGACAGGTAACTATGTGTCTAGAAAATACAAAGATTAAGGAGCAAATTAATAATCTGCTTCCAAATTATCCAAACAAGCGCACTGCTTTGCTGGATGTTTTATGGCTAATTCAAAAACAGGAAGGATATATCTCTGAAGGTTATGTCAAACTTATTTCTGATCTTCTTGAGATTCCATGTTCAGAGATTTCAGGTATAATAAGTTTTTATACAATGCTCAGCAAAAAACCTCTTGGCAAATATCATATACAGGCATGCATGGGAATATGCTGCAAACTTAAAGGCGCTGAGATCATTCTTAACCATGTAAAAAACCGGCTTGAGATTAATGAAGGAGAAACATCAAAAGACGGATTATTTCATCTGTCTTTGGTTGAATGCCTTGGTTCGTGCGGAACTTCGCCGATGGTTCAGATAAATGATGATTTTTATGAAGACCTGAATGAAGATAAGTTAGATAAAATTTTGGATTTGTTAAAATAGGTATAGCTCCCGCAAAACAAAATGACCGATTGTAGCAATGGGAGGTAGTTTCAC
>CAZLRI010000469.1:0-1981 GCA_964561745.1 uncultured Pseudobdellovibrionaceae bacterium
TGAACCTTTGTATAAGCGTCCTCGTCCAGACTTCGGCATTTATTCAGAAAATCCAAGCCATCCCTGAGAGCGCTTACATAATTTCCACGAAAAGCGTCATCAGCAAATTTGAATTGGTTAACCCATCGGCGGCTTGCTTCGTCTTTTCGGTTGGCGTTTTCAACAAGTATTTCCCGCAATTCCGATTGAGTTAAATCTTTATACTGGCGCGTACGAATATCAGGCATGTTTTGCCTCCTTATCCTTCCCTTCAACAATCCTAATTTCCTCTTCGGTTAACCCATACAACTGATATACCAACTCATCAATCTCTTTTTCCAACGCGGACGTATCCGCCAGCGGATTGCCACCCTTCGCCGCCAGTATGCGATCTACAAGTTTGATAAAAGGCTTCTGCTCATCACCCGAAATTTTTCTGATAGGAATTTCTGAAAGCGGCTTTTGATACAACTCTAAAGATTCACCTTTTCTTTTACCGCGATGATAAAGCCAGAGATAATATAGTCTTGAGTTTAGTAGTGCCAGAAGATATTTTAGCGAAATTGATGTATCTTTTGGGGTAATAAAATATACATCAGCACTTGCATACCAAGGAATCTCGTTATACCCAAATGTGTTTGTCTGACTTCTTTGGGGTGCAACAATTTTTGGGATAGCAAAATCAAACTCCTTTCTTGCAGATGAGAGCGCCCACCACTTCCCTAATCTCTTTGCTTTGCTCAATTCTCCGCTTTCGTAATTTCTAGATTTGATAATCGTTTCAAATTTAGATAGATGTTTGTAAACATTTTTGTGCTTTGGAAGGTCTACGTCTGTCGAAACTTGAATAACCCATTTAGTATTTTTAATACTTGTTGTAAATTTTCCTATATCGGAATTTTTAAACCAGGGCTTTACAACCTCTTTAGCATCCAAATTTTTTGCAGTGGTATTGTCAACAACATAAACACCTTCGCCATTGATCAAATGCAATTGCGGATACCTTTTGAGATGTTTTTTTGATATTTTGTCTACACCTGTAACTATGCCCTGGCTTACATGGCACAATATTCCTAAATCCCTAAAATTAATCTGCATTTTGTGCAAAATTTTAGAAATCAAATGGCTAGTGTCAGTTCCAGATGAGTTAGAGATTCTTATATAGTTGTGAGTTCCTTCGTACAAATTGGTCTGCTTTACATAAGAGTAATTACTTTGCTTGTCTGTTTTATTTAAAATCGAGTGCAATTCGTCTGAAGTTATGATTCCCGTTCGACTTGTTGATACTATTTCGCAAGCAATATCTGCTTGTGGTTTTGTTAGCATTGTTATTAGATTGTGTTGACCTGTTGCTGATTCAAATACAGTTACTTCCCCTAAATTTATAAGTCTAGCAATGGAAACGCGATTCTTAAAATCAGTGCGTAATTTCACGGCGCTATCTGCTGTAGGATAGTAATTTGTTGTGATAAATACAATAGTGGAATTGTCGCTACTTATATCAATAGATTTGTGGAAAAAATAATAAAACAAATCCATTCGTTCGTTATTGAATCTTCTGCCTAAAGACGTTTCTTTCACTTTTCTAAAGAATTCTTTTTGTCCGCCTTTGTGCCCTACATAAGGTGGATTAGCAATTATTATGTCGAATCCGCCTTTACTGTGAAAGACTTCCGAAAAATATATTTCAAAATCAAATAGTGCTTGTCCATTTGTAAGTTGCTCAATTAAGCCGTCAATTTTCTTTTTGAAATCTTGCTTTTGAGTGGGATTGGTCGCGTTGAAATATAACGGTTTCAGCGTTTCGAGTTCCGTGAATAAATTCGAGTTGAACAAGTTTTTCTCAACGCCTAACAACGAATTGCCACACACAATTTTATAGTCCAGATTGGGCAAAGGCTTGATTTTTTGAATATTATCCTCATCCACCACTAAAGAAAGCCACAAGCGCAGTTTGGCAATCTCCACCGCGCCCGCGTCAATGTCCACGCCGTAGAGCGAG
>CAZLRI010000470.1:0-1978 GCA_964561745.1 uncultured Pseudobdellovibrionaceae bacterium
CTTTTCTTTTTATTGACGATGCAGAATATTCTTTGGATGATGACAATCGATTTCGTCCATATATGGAAAAATTCCTTTTAAAATACGCAGATTATGATTTTGAATTTCCTGTGTTAATAGTCTCTAATAAAAAACCCTATGTTTCAATAGATATAGAAGAAAAAAGCCACCATTTGATGGTGGAAGGATTGCCTGATGATTTTATAGCATCCTGCATTATTTATTGGTACTCAAACAGCAAGAAAGGCGACGCTATTCTTACAAAGGATCAAATTCAACCTATAGTTGGATATCTTGGCGGACACCCTTTAGCAGCTAGACTTATTGCAAGTTATTTGATCGTTGAAAGCCCATCTGCTCTCACGCGTAAACAGTTTGTATCAAATTTCAAACTCCGAGTAGCCGAGTATATCTTGCGAGACATATTGCCGTATTTGTCAAGCATTGAAATCCAAATTCTCCAAGCAATTGCAATTGTAGAAACTGGCTTAACCACAGAGGATTTAACTGCTGTACAAGCAATACGGAAGTTTAGCCTATCTGAGATACAAGAAACCGTTAGCAAATTGTCACATCAATTGTTGGTTTCTCAAGAAGCGGATTATCTGAGACTACATCCCTACATAGCCGAGTACTTTATAAAAAAATCTCAAATGGAGGGCGCGTACCGAGAAATAGCAAAAGAATTAGCAGTTAAAATGTATAAAAAAGCAATGACCGCCTATTCTCAATTACAAACAATCACTAATAAAGAAGAAAATATCGAGAAATATGTTCAACTTAATCAGCAGTTACTCCGTTATGCATCCCCAGCACACAGGTTGTTATTAATTTCTGGCAACAAAGAACACGCTGATAATATTCCTTATAAATTTGCAGGGGACATTCGCGAAATGGTCTTCATTACATATCAAAGATTGCATGAATACGAAAGAAGTCTTGAATATGCAAATGAATGGCTGGAAATTGAGCCCACGGATTTGGAAATTGCATTGTATAAGGCGAGATCACTAAGGCAACTAGGACAATTAGATGTAGCCGAGAAATATTTGTTAGGGCTTAAGAATGTGTCAGATCGAATGGCTCAGGCTAAAATTGACCGAGAATTAGGTTGGATATCAAAAAATAAAAACGATTTATCTGGCGCTGTAAAGTACTTTCGAAAAGCTGCAGTGCGAAAACCCAATCAACTCCCTGTGTACCCTCTTGCCCTTGCGGATTTGGCAAGTGCTTTAATTCTGCAAGCAACTTCTGTAGGTTATGAAAACAATTCAACAGATCAAATGTATAAAGAAGCAGTTGACTTACTAGATGAAGCAAGGTACTTGTTGCCTCGATTCGATGAAAATCACCTTCGAGTTTACATAGATGCTTTAATGCATGTTGATAAAGATCAAGAAGCCTTAAAGTTACTAGATGACGCCCTTGACGAACAGCCAGACGATCCTCATCTTTGTCTAAAGAAAGCAGATATTCTTTGTAAATCTAGAAAAAGCTTGGATTATGCCATTGAGCTTACCCAAACTGCCATTAAAGGTAGGATAGATAAGGGATACATTACCATGGCGAATATTCAAATTGAAAAAAAGGAATACAAAGAAGCATTAGATACAATCAGATTTTATAAACCTAAACAACCTAGAGATAAGTTGTTTGCTGACACTATACGAGTAAAAGCGTTGATTGCTCTTGGTCGATTTAGCGAAGCCAGAGAAATATTAGAGTCGTTAACTCATTTTAAGGATTCTTACGTTGAACACGCACGTATTTTAAATGAAATAAAAAACGCAGAACAAGAATTATTTAATCAAAAGTATTCAGAAGCACGGCAATTAATTGCGTTAGCGTTCTCTCTGTTAGAAGACGCCGAAAGACAATTTGGTAAAAGGGCATCGTTTACAGATCTTAAGTCAAGCGCTCAAAGAGTTAATGCTCAACTAAGAAGAGTTTGCGGAAATTCTACAGGTGCGTGGACTCG
>CAZLRI010000471.1:0-1960 GCA_964561745.1 uncultured Pseudobdellovibrionaceae bacterium
GCTCGTCTTTAGTCAATTTCATCTTTCACCCTTGACACTGAGGTTAATCGGTGGGTTGCTCCACTTCTAGATTTATCTCTGTTGTTATTATTTCATTTCTGTGATTCTAACGTTATCAACGTATGCAGTAATTGATCCATTAGAAACCCATGCTCCAATATTAGGATAAAACCAAACATTTTCTTGTGTCAATTCATCTACATCATCCGGCACATAAGTGCTTAGTAAATTACCATCTAAGTAATATTGAACTGCTCCAGAATCTGGTTGGATTTCGATACGTACTACATACCACTGATCAAAATTTATCGACACGGCATCCGTCTGATAAACTATTCCATATCCGCCCAAAGATTTTGCAATATCACAAATAAAAGTGGGCTGTTTTTGTAACGATCCTCCGAGCCGACATTGTGTATACCAATCGTAAGTGTCAAGATCGGCGCTAATTTGAATTTTTACAAACGCGAATCCCTGACTTCCTCTACTAATTTTTAATCTTGCCTCAAAAGCCTGTATCTGAGAAATCGATCGTGCTCCCGTAAGTGGCAAACCAAAATCTTCAGATTGAATTGTCCCATTACTCTTAATTTCTAGAACGCCGTTATCTTGTTTATAGCTATAGTACCCTGAACTTCCCGCAACTGAAGCTCCCCATCCTTCGCCCCATTTATCATTATCTATGTCATTGGATTCAAAATCGTCGTAAAGGGGAGGTATAGGCAAAAGATTCCAGGAAGCTATTGGGGTTGAAGTCGGGGGAATTATTGATGGATTCAGAATTATAGAGGGTCTCCAATTTAATTGGCTCACTTCCACACCTGGATAGTGAGCAATCTCAACAACACTCATGCTATATATATTAGCCGTATAAATACCACATTGATCTTCTTCACATTTTGTAAATGCAATCCGACTACTATTCGGGGACCAAGCAATATTGTCATAACTTTTCGCCATATCAGTTAATTGATAATCATCTGAATTATCTATAGAAAATACGTGAACGCTAGAATTTGGAAATTCAATATACTCACCGCTACGGATTTCTTGGACTCTATATGCGATATATTTACCATCTGGTGACCACCTAACATTGTCCATTATCCATGATCCATGTTCTGGTAGATTTATCAATTCACTTACTTCATTTTGTGATAAATCTTGAACTACGAATGAATAATCGGAAACCATTCCTATCTTATTTTCAAGCGGTGACCAAATAATTGACCGATCATACGTATCTAGCTGAACAAGATTTTGACCATCATCATCGACTATATACGAAGAAACATGCCTAATGCCATCCGAATAAGCAGTTGAGGTAAATGATAGTCTTTCACCATTGGGAGACCATGCCAAGTTTTCAATCATATTCGATGTAAGATTGATTTCTAATTTCTTCGGAGCGGATTCGTTTATGTCGACAATCCAAATAGATGAATTAGTTTCATCTGTACCCGTAGTATCTGAGAATGCTAGAATATCATCGTCAGGATGCCAAGCGAAAGCAACAACATTATGGGAATTTGTTGTTAGTATTCGTATTTCCGCGTTAACAGTATCCAACAGATACAATGTTTTTTCTTGCAGTCTTGTTATGTTTGCTAAAAAGCCGAGGTAACGGCCATCAGGAGACCATGCATAATCCCATATTTTGCCTAATTTTTTATCAAAAATAACCAAATTATCGCCCGATGAATTTATTGCATTTATTTGAAAGCCAGTAAAGGATGAACCGGACAGGAAAGTTAATGCACCGTTTTCATCTCCAATAGCAATCGGTTGAGGTGATGGGGTGAATGTAATTGTTGGAGTTCTCGTAGGCGTTAGTATCAATGTTTTGGTAGAGGTCTCTGTTCCAACCGAAGTGGTGATAACAGGATGGGATGTTGTTGTGCCATCTGAAAGGGCAGTACATGATGCTACTGTAAGTGATAGAAAGAGGACAAATAATGAT
>CAZLRI010000472.1:0-1942 GCA_964561745.1 uncultured Pseudobdellovibrionaceae bacterium
CAATAATTTAGGTGCTATTGTGACGATTTAAACCCCTGTGAAAATCGGTGTTTAAAAACCACGCAACTTTTTTAAGATTCAACCGATAACTATAAATGAGAGAATAATAATATATTATTAATTTGCAATAAGATATAACTTATTGATAATAAAGGTGAAATATGGGTTGTGAAAATATAGAATTATTAGCAGATCGCTTTATAGCTTCTAGTGTAAATGCCAGTCCAATGGATTCTGCTGGTACACAGGCGATTTTAACAGAGGTGAACAGATGCAATGCGCTGGAGTCGGGAGACCAATATTTTACTGAATTTTCAACTTTAGTTGGTCGAAGATTAATTCAAAATCCAAATATTAGCGAACAGGGTAGGCAAAGGATTTCTAGTCTACTAAGTACCAGCCCGAATCAAATTGTTTATCAAGTGCTTGATCCAACTATGCGCAGCACTTCAAATGTTAGAGTTGTTCGTCCAGAGCCAAGAATTAATTTTGGAATCTTTGGTATTAATTATACAGAAGGCAACGGTCTTTCATTTGACCGCAGTGATGTTATTGAAAATTCCATATTAATAGCTGCGCTGGTTATTGGAGTAGTATTTCCAACAATAGGCAATATTGCTGCAATTTGGGCGATTGGCAGTTGTATATTTGAAGGTGGAATAGATGTTTATAGGGGAATTAACACTCTTACTCATGCGCAAAATGAGGAAGATCGAATTTCAGGTTTTGCTAATATTGGTTTGGGATTGGGCGCAATAGTGTTAGGCATAGGACCTTTAAGACTTGTTAATAGACGTTTTGCATCAATGTCCAGATTGCCTGCAATAAATCGGTTTATAAGAAGCACTCCCAGAATGTTATTGCTTGGCTTGTTGAAGCTTACAAAGATAATCTAAACATCAATTTTGAATCCCTGAAATTTTTTTCAGCAGTTTTAATTATTTACTATCTTCCGACCAATCAGGATTAGGAAGGTTTTTTTGTACAACGCTCTCAACTGCTACTCTAGATGGATCATCAGAATCATATTTTATATTTAGCACAGCCCCGGGTTGAAACTGAGGAAGATAAACAGGGGATATTACCATCTTCAATTCTGTCTGATAGATGTTGAGTTCAGGAGCCTTGACTTCAATTAACATTTTCACTTGTGGCTGATCATTGATAATAGTGCCAGTGGGCTCGATGTTTAACAGAAGGGCTTTTGCTGGTTTGCCGGTTTTTAATATCTCTCTTTGCTCAAGCTCACTGCCAAAGAACATATAGAAAATACCTGCTATTATTAAAATAGGCACGACGCCGAACAGTATTGAAAAATTAAAAGGTTTTTTCTGCTGGACTCCAATTTCGCTTTCTGATTGTAAGGAGATGTTTATAGATTGCAATAATCTGTTAACTTCAGAAAAACTGGGTTTACTTGCTATCATTGATAAAGCAGCTGCTACTATAAAAATATAAAAGATATTAATTTCGTTCATAAAGTAAGCCATCAAACCAAGGATCGCTATTACTTCAGAGATGGCAAGCGAGATAATGGTTGCTTTTGTATATTCAGCCAATATCATAGCAACGGATCTTTGTTCATCCGTAATATTCATTGTTGAAATTTGTGGGATTCTTAAATTTAACAGATATTTTTTTAAAAAGCCCCTGCCAGCAAAAGTAATAATGCCACATATGATTAGTATTTTAAGGTATATTCCATGTTCATCTAACATAGAGATGTTAACGTCTTCTGGTGTGTTGAAAAAGGCAACAATAAGATAGGTAGATAAGAATATAAACATTGCTGCCCATATTAATTTCAGTGTTGCGAGTTTTCGTTCAATATAATTGTTAATGTTTTCCATATTGTAGCATCCTTTTATTTTACAGTTTTATATACTTTTTATGGCTCTTTCTTAAATTGAGTGGGTAAGTTAAAATGGAGAGAAAAGGGAAA
>CAZLRI010000473.1:0-1932 GCA_964561745.1 uncultured Pseudobdellovibrionaceae bacterium
TGCTGCTTTTTGATCAAACCACTGATGCGTTTGGAGATCATAGATCTTTTAGATCTGACCCCTTTGATCCTGGCAAACCTATTTATAGTGATGCATATGCTGCAAAAAACTTGATCCAATATTACTTAGACAAGACTGAACCTGCCACAGCACCGCATGGTCTAGACAAACAGGGTGTTAACAGACCAAATCCATCTTCACAACCTACCCGCACAGTAACAGACTATCTGTTTTGGGTAATGGAGCAAACATGGTGTAATGATTCATTGAGCAATGATGCCAGACGCCTATTAAGCCGGGTTGGTGGAGAACGCGCTGTTGAAGAGATCCTCTTACATTGGGATGAGGAAACAACTCTTGATGTCTATAGCGATGGGTATCGCGCGCTAGAGCCATTTGGCAGTCAGCAGGTTATTGATCATCTGGTGCGAATTGGTTTATCAGATGATTTTGAATCATCTGATTTCGCACAACGCCAAGTCATCCAAACCCTATGTCGCATGACCAGCCTACGAGCAATTGATGCACTCATGCACTTGCTCAGTCAGAATTTGCAATCACAATCAAATGCAAACCCATTAATCTTTGGCATGAAACATCTACAAAACCCAAGAGTCACGCTTGGTCTTTTAGGCCAACTTGCAGGACAGCAACCTCAGCCTTTAATTCAGCAATGGATTATCGATGTGCTTGAAAATCGATCACGAACTCCCAATAACTATTTTGAAAACAGTGTGGATCAAATCATCTTGGGTATAAATAACGGCACCCCTATAACACATGCTAAATTGCATTCATTGTCAAACCAATACGGGATCGATCCCATACAACCTTGGCGAGAGACAAATGCTGCGCCTGACAATGGGGCTGATGCAATGTTACAAACCTTAGAGAGGCCTTGTGAAAATTCACATTTTGTCCCATTAACACTGGAAGAACAAGCTGCCATTCGATCGATCAGGTATTCATCTTCTAAAGAACAAATCCATTTTATTACAGATCCGAATCGCGATCCTGATGATCTAGCAGCATTAATTGATGCCTCCCTCTTGGCTCGTTCTGGCTTGATTGATATTGGCGCTGTTGTCACAACAAATGGCAGCCGTGAAATCCGGCGTGCTCGAGCCCGTTTTGCTGCAGAAACATTGGCCCACCTTGGAACGCCAAATAATAATGTTGCTATAGGTGCGGATTATGACATGCCACATGGCAATGATAATAATTTCAATGCATTTCTTCCAATAGATTCACTGGCTATTCAGGAAAATGGCGTTTCCGTGTTGGCAAATCAACTTCGAAGGGCTAAAAATCAAAGTCAAACACTGGTGATTATAGCCGGACAAACTGATTCTGCCCAACTTCTTCGAGAGTATTCTGATTTAGTAAGAGCTAAGGTTCGTCATATTGTGATCATGGGTGGGATTGACCCGGACTCCATTGGAACATCGACTGTTCTCCCAGATACTCGTGCATTCAATAATATTGGCAATCAAAGTGCAGCAAAAACTACCTACACCCTGGCGCAAGAGTTGGGAATTCCATTGACTGTTTTACAAAAAGAAGCAGCTTATGCAGCACCTGCTTCATTAGAAAGCTTGACTGGCCCCCAAGCCACAGGTCATCCCATGGGCAGGTATTTGAATCATATTCAGCAACGCGCCCTATCAGGCTTGTTTGAAAATGTCATCATGGGCGGTTTGCATAGTTTTCTTCACCTGGAATGGTTTTATAATACATTTATTGGAAATCACGATTTTTCACGATTTAATGAGCAAGGCACACCTCAGGAACGCATCTCCAGATTGAGTGCAAGCATTGCCAGATTTCACGAGGCAACCTTAGCTAATCCTGGGCAACGAGCTCAAGCAACTCAGCAACTATTAAATACCATCCATAGCATCTATGGTGAAAATCCATTTGGTGATTCTTTTA
>CAZLRI010000474.1:0-1932 GCA_964561745.1 uncultured Pseudobdellovibrionaceae bacterium
TCTCTCGTTGCGGGAGAACTTAGTGAGGCGATAAATGAGAAGGTGATGTTTACCATAAACCTTAAGGTATTTTCCAAAGGACGCTAAGCGTCCTTAAGTGTGCGAACAAAGCCTAAATAAACAAAAGAATGAAAATAAGATTCAGGAAAATTAAATACAGCTTGAAGTCAATTTTAGGAAAATTCAGTAGGAATTTATGGTTGGTTATGATTTTTCTTTTGGCGTTGGACTTTGGTTTGGGCGCATTTTTCTTTTGGAAATACCGTTTAAAAGGAGCGGAAACGACTTCTCTCTTGCCGCCACTTTTAAAGATAAATCAAGGTTTGGTTGAAGAAATCTCTGAAGAATGGTCAGCGAGAGAAAAGATTTTTGAGGACGCCGCAAATAAAGAATACCTGGATGTTTTTAGAACTCTTTTGACCTCAAGCGAATAAGAGTATTTTCTAATCAACATATGCGTGTGAAATGAAAGAGGTGAATTCAATCATTTCCTGAGGTATATGTTTAAAGTTTTTGAATAATTCTTCTTTAACTTTTTGCATTTCTTCAGCAAATTCATTGTCGCTTTTCTGATAAGCAATCTTATCCAGCTCCTTAAAAGAAATATCATCCTTTAAGTATTGCTCTGCATTTTCTAAGGACTTTAATTTCTCGTAAGGAGTTTGGTAATCTTCTTGTTTGTAAACCTTCTTTTCTTTACCCTTTTTATCTTTGATTGTTGTTGAGAAACCACAGGGCCGGTGATAATTGATGTAGATATTGAAGTATTGCTTGTAAAACTGATTTACTGCCTTAGCAAAGCTGGCTGGGATGTGGACATAGCCCATATGTTTTCTGACAATACTACCATTTTTGCTTTCGGATAAAGCATTATCATTACAATGCCTGGCTCGGGACTTGGTTTGCTGAATGAGCAGCTTATTAAGTAATTTAGCCACCACCTTGTTAATGAATTCTGAACCATTATCTGAATGAAAGTTAATTACCTTAAATGGAAGTTGGGCAATCAAATCTTTAAGTAATGGTTCAAGATAATATTCAGATATTTTCTCAACCGCTCCGAGTATTTCCCACTGAAGTACTTCATCTGTAATATTGATATGATAAACACCTTTCTTCTTACCGTAATCGCCCTGATGCACTGAATCCACACGGAGAAATCCCGGTCTGCCTTGAGGTTCTGGTTTTCTCCTCTCTCCGATTGGAACCTTAACAGCATTAGTCTTTTTAACAGTCAAACTATGTGATCTGTATTGTCTGGTTTCTCTTAGATTGTAGATGTGAGAAGACGATATCTGGCTGATATTAAGATATTCTACCTTGCCAAAGAGCTCGTATTCCCTTTCCAATATCTTCTTGGTGGCAGGTCCTGATAATCTCTTCTGAACATTATCTGTTTTAATCAACAAGGCAATGTCTGAAGGAGTATATATGCGAGGAAACCGATGTCTGGCAGTTGAATTGTAGAAGGTCTTACCGAATTTTCTTTTTCTGGAAATAATTCTATCCACTTGTGATTTAGATAAATCAGTCATTTTAGCAATGTAATTCCTAACAATACCCTTATCTTTTTTCCTTAAACTGAAGTATCTAAATTTAGTTAAAACTTCATTTATCCATCTGTACTTTTCCTCTTTAGAAACTGCTTTGAACTTGATTGCCGAGTCAACCTTTAAGAATGTCTTGATTTGTGCCACACTTAAAGCGTGTGAGTCTGTCATATTGATTGTCATATACCTCAATCATGACAGATTCACACACTGACGCACAGATGGGCCATTTCAGGCTCATTTTGCGTTAGAAAGCGGTCTCATTTCACACGCATTTTGTATTATACAAGACTATAAGTTGCACTTGCAAATTGAATGTAGTATATTTACCTTGAATTACAAAATGCAATTCTAACAATTAAATTTAGACAATTCAAAAACT
>CAZLRI010000475.1:0-1904 GCA_964561745.1 uncultured Pseudobdellovibrionaceae bacterium
TTTTGAGGAATTCCAGAATGTCGAGGCAGCCATTACACGGGAGAAACAGCTAAAGAGGTGGAAAAGAAGCTGGAAACTTAGACTGATACAAACAGAAAATCCAGAATGGAATGATTTGTATCAAGAGTTTATTTAAGACTGGATCCCTGCCGGAGTTTACCCTCGAGAGTTCTTGTCGGGGGCAGGAATGACAAACCCGTCAATTTGCAACTTATTTACGAAAGAACCCAATTTTTACAAACCTTTTTTGATTAAAAGACGTTTCGAAAAGATAAGACCAAGCATCAATATAAGAATCGTACCAACAGCTACACCTGTTCCAATATCTTCATTTGAAAAAAACATTGAACACCCGCCACTGCCTTGTTTAATATCAGCGCCAAATATCATATCAGTTAATGGGTTTATACCCGGAGTTACTGAGCAATCATCGCCAATACCATCTCCATTACTGTCAATCTGCTCAAAGTTCACAACAAACGGGCAATTGTCACAGCTATCACCTATTCCATCAATATCTGTATCAAGCTGGTTTTGATTTGCTATGAGCGGGCAATTATCTAATGAATCCAAAACACCATCATGGTCATAATCACCATTAGAGCAAAGATCCCCTTTGCCATTATGATCCACATCTGACTGGTCTTTATTAGCATCATATCTGCAATTATCACATGAATCACCAACCCCATCTCCATCAAAATCAAGTTGAAGCGTGTTATAAC
The DNA here is from genome assembly GCA_964561745.1 of uncultured Pseudobdellovibrionaceae bacterium. Classification (GTDB taxonomy): domain Bacteria; phylum UBA10199; class UBA10199; order 2-02-FULL-44-16; family DYJF01; genus CAZLRI01. The sequence goes on from CAZLRI010000475.1 coordinate 726, forward strand.
TGTTTGGGCAATTATCCTTAACTCTACCGGGAACACTATCGCATTTTTTATCACCGTTTACATCATCACATTCATATCCACCGTCAAAATAACCATCGCCATCACTGTCTGTGCAATGGTCTCCTATTGTATTTGCATCTAAATCTTCTTGGTCAGGATTATAAATAGTCGGGCAATTGTCCCACGTATAATTAATTTCATCTCTATCTGAGTCATCACAATCATCACCTATCCCATTAGCATCGGTATCTATTTGAAAACCGCGAACAGGGCCTAACTCTGTATCAGGACAATTATCATGAGCAGGATCATTACAATCACCGTTTGGAACATTCGGGCAATTATCATATTTATCAGCTACAAAATCATAGTCACTATCTGGAACCAATCTGCCATCTGTATCATAAACTTGATTAACTGCCGGAGCAGCAACTGCTGATGCGAAACCAATGGCAAACAAAACTATAAACAAAAAAATATATGTGATTTTTTTCATAATATTCCACCCCTCACACTAGTATCGGCATTAAACAAAAAAAGTTGCTTGGTTTTTACATTTTTTGCAAAAATAATTAAAGCAGCTTTATACGAATAAGGCAACACATGATGCCAATTGTATACGGATATTTTTAAAATACCTATCTTATTGAAATGATTGGGTTTTAGAATATTCTTGATTGGAAATTAACAAGAAACAGGGTTATTGCAAGATCCCGCTGCAATTAGAATTACTAGTCTGTCTGGCTTGATAAATTTCATATACCGCATGACCGCCCCAAACTATAAGCATACAAACCAGAGTAACGCCTATAGTACGACCAAATAAACCTGCAAACACTCCATCAGCTAATGGGATTGCAGCAGTTAGCTCAAATGTTGCAACTCCTAAAACTATTCCTCCAAGAACAAATGGCGCAGTTACATATATGCCTCTTAACTCGTTTCTATAATTATCAGATGCTGCCTGACAATATTCGTAACGTGGTGACAATCTTGGGGCATCATAATGAATCTGCGGAACATGAGTTGGATCTATAGAAACTTCATGCGATCTTGTTCCTGGATTATGCAAGAGTCCAACTGATATAACTCGATCTCCGCTTGTGCCTTCTGCCTGATGAACAGTAAGCGCTTGCCGAAGGGCATCTAGCATAAGGAGAAGATAAGTGATAAAAGCTT
>CAZLRI010000476.1:0-1901 GCA_964561745.1 uncultured Pseudobdellovibrionaceae bacterium
ATTTATTGCAGTAGTTGTTTCAGAAACCGATGATCCAGATTTTCCTGAATCTGAAGTTTTTACTCCAGTTCAATATAGGGAAAGATGTGAAGAAAGAGCATTATCTGAAAATGAAGCAATACATTTTTTTCGTTTTACTCAATCAAAGGGATATGAGTCTTTAAGAACAAGTGTTAGGACCTCATTTTCTGCAGAGGCTGGGACTTTTATTCGTAGAGATATAAGAACGCGAGTTAGTGGAGACAACTTAAATGATGATGGGGTATATCAGGACCGAATGCGAAATGTTAGAGAACGTGGCTATAGACAGGTTGAACCTGATGTTGCGAGGATAATCTCAGAGGCACGTGGCTTACGTGATACTGATTGGGGTGTTGCTGTTATTCATGGATCGGATCATAGAGTTATGGTGTCTGCAGCTGCCGTTGATTATGCAAGAATTTCTCCATGTGATGTGATTGAATTTTATGTTAACGGAGATGAACCTTTTTTTAGAAGAGTGGCTGGTAATGTTGATGTTGTTGGTTTGGATCATTTAAACAGACCGCTTCAAATCCCTTATGAGATGAGCGCATTAGAAGCAGAAACCTATGCAAGAGCAGGGGCTTTGTTCTGGGAAGAAAGCCAGTCTCTTAATACTCTTTTCATGATGGTAAATGATGCAAGATTGGTGGATGGTTTGCAGTTTATTGCAAGTCAACCATGTTTTAGATTGATAAGTTCTGACCCAGAGGAATTTCTTGCCAGCCCTGCTGCAGACAGACCATGGGTTGCTGTTGTGGTTACTAATGACTGGAGATCAGGTATCTTTCCAAAAGGTTCACTTCAACAGCTCCTTCAAGAACAAGGTTCTTTTAATAGAGATACTTTTTCCAGATTTGGATTCAGAGGAGTTCATTTTTTTGAAATAGATGAAGATATGGTGGATCAAAGATTAGGAACAGTAACTTCGCTTTTAAGAAGAGGTTCTATTCTAGATCATGTTCGAGATGCGCAACAAACAGTTGGGAGATATCTAAAAGAAGGATACAGAAGGGTTTCTTTGCCTTTGGCAAGGGGATTAGCAGAAGTTGTGGGGAGGATGTCTAATTCGCGGGTGATATTTGAAGGAGAGATGAATGGTGAGACAAGTGGAGCTGAGGTTAACTGGAATCATCCGGATCTGGAAAGATTAAATCCAACCTGCCTTGTTTCTTCCAGAGATCCTTTTATGCAGTTTGTTCCAAGAAGCGAAGGTGTAAGTAATGTAATTACTGAAGATGCTATCAGATTTATTCCTCAGATAGAAGCAAATATTCAAAGATTTTATAATGAATGGAGAGATGAATTTTTAAGATATAGAACAATAACAGATGAGATTTTAGAAGATAGTTCTAATTTGGATAAAATATTGAAGCGTGTTAATACTAGGTCTGAAAATCCAATGTGGTTGTTATCTGCTATGCGGGGTTTTGAACTTGTGCCTACAGAACAGGAAGTTTCATTTGTTTTGAATTTAGGCCCTAATGATGAATATGTTGCAGCAATTGTTCGTACAGATGGAAATGTAGAGCTTGTGAGAAGTGAATATTTTGTGAATTTTAGAAATTTATTTATTGATCCAGCAACAGGGACATTTTCACCAGAATTGATGCAAGAAAATGGCGTAGCAAGGTTTAGATTTTTTCATGTAGATCAGGAAACAATTGAGAGATATGCGTCAGAAAAAACATATACAAGATTTCGTGTTGTTCCTGATTTTTCAGACAGAATCATTGAAAGTTTTGTTGAGCCAAATATGCTTGTTAGAATGTGGCAGGTTTATGAATATTTTCAGTTTAGATTGGGAACTGCTCAGCCGGAATTAATTAATAAAGTGTCTAGTATGTCTCAAGAAGATAGAGTCACTGACGTCATTGCCT
>CAZLRI010000477.1:0-1894 GCA_964561745.1 uncultured Pseudobdellovibrionaceae bacterium
CGGAGCTATTTCAGGTTCAGGATTGGCCAGAGCGAATACAACAGGCTCTTTTGACATCTTCCTTATGTCATCTTTAGTTATTCCATTGGGAACTGAAAGACCGATAAACACATTTGCATCTTTTAATGCATCTGAAATGCTTCCTTTTATATCTCTTGGATTAGTTTTTTTTGCGAGCGCCTTCTTATAAGGATTCATATCTCCCCTCCGTCCGTCATAGATTGCGCCTTTTCTGTCGCAGACTATTATATCCTTCACTCCATATAAAGAAAGCATATTGGCGTTTGCCATGCCTGCAGCTCCGGCTCCTGATATGACCACCCTGAATTTTTTTATATTTTTTTTCAGCAGCCTTGATACGTTTATAAGCGCGGCAAGCACAACAACTGCAGTCCCGTGCTGGTCGTCGTGAATTACTGGGATGTCAAGTTCCCTTCTCAGCCTCTCCTCAATCTCAAAGCATCTCGGCGCTGATATGTCCTCAAGATTTATTCCGCCAAACGGAATGGAAATGTTTTTTACGGTGTTTACAATCTCATCCGGAACCGTTGTCTTAAGGGCAATAGGGAATGCGTCAATGCCTGCAAATTCCTTGAATATCATTGCCTTGCCTTCCATGACAGGCATAGCAGCCTCGGGCCCGATGTTGCCGAGTCCGAGCACCGCAGTGCCGTCAGTTACCACAGCAATTGAATTGCCCTTTATCGTATAGCGGTATAAATGCTCCTTGTTCTTATGGATGTCCATACAGACCCTTGCAACCCCGGGCGTGTATATCTTTGAGAGGTCATTGCTGTCTCTTATAGTCACCTTGTTGTGTATCTCAATCTTTCCGCCTTCATGCGCAGAAAATGTCCTGTCCATGACCCTCAATATTCTTATGCCTGCAATGTTTTTTATAGAGGTTACAATATTTTTTTCGTGTTCCTCGTCACGGGCATTGACAGTGATGTCACGGATAATCTTTCCTTTTTCAACGCGTACGATATCAATTGAGCCGAGGTCTCCTTCTGCATAACTGATAGCGGTTGCAAGCTTTGCAAACATGCCGACCCTGTTGTCTATCTCAAAGCGGATTGTTATGCTGTAACCCGGGCTTGGGACGTGCGCCATAATCGTTCTCCTTTGAATATAGTTTTATAATCTTAATTATCTCATAAGACGATGGGATTTTTGAATGGAATAATTTTTGGCATTGCTGTAAATATTTGTAGTATAATCTGGATAGCATTTGCTTATTGCTGTCTTCACTGCAAAAGAGTCGGGGAAAACCGTGCGATTTTTAAAAAGCAGATTAGGGCGTGTGGCGGAGTTGGCAGACGCGCCAGACTTAGGATCTGGTGGGGCAACCCATGGAGGTTCAAATCCTCTCACGCCCACCATTCCCCTCTCTCGCGTTATTGTAAATAATTCAGATATTTATCTGAATCATTTGTTATAATCTCCATAGAGGAAAAAGGGGGACTGATGCTGAAAAAATATTTTCTGACGTCATGCGCTGCCTGCATATTAACATTCTGTTATTCAGGGGCCGTGTTTGGAGGCGATTATATCATCGCCAAATGGCGCCCCATTTCTTCAAAACACAAATTAGCAAGGCTCCAGGAAAGAGAGGCGACCATAACCATTAAGTATCAGGGGGGCGGCAGCAGGTTAATCAATAACAACTGCTTCCATGCAGTTTTTGAGGATGACTCTGCGTGTGATGGGACTTACGGAGACTTTAAAGACACAAGAATAGATTCAGGGCAGCGTGTTACAAGGAGAGTCTATTTCTGCGAAAACAAGTATAAGATTAAAGACATAACATATACCTGCAAGGATTCATATTAGGTTTAAAATGAAGATATTAGTTAAAAATATCAGCGGAACAAACTGCGCCTGCGATGCGCTG
>CAZLRI010000478.1:0-1891 GCA_964561745.1 uncultured Pseudobdellovibrionaceae bacterium
TCTGACGCCGCTGATATTAAGAGTGTGGGATCTTCAGGTTTATTAGTTAACAAAATCTACGATGATATAAACCAGAACACAGTAATTACGCCGCTGGCAATTCTTGCTTCTGCATTATTATCACAGACAAAAAGGGCTATATCATTGCAGTCAGTATTAGATATTTCAGACCTGTATCTGGAATATATGATTGTGATAAACGCGAAACTTGCAGATAGCGTTAAGATGGAATTTAAAAAAGCTATTGTTGATGGATTAGCTGATTTTGTTTCTAATCGCTTGGTTATTTTTCACAGTGATGTTTATGAACCTTTTTATTCTATTGATGATGAGAAAAGATTAAGGCTGGAATATTATAAAAATTCATGTCTGCATTTTTTTGTACCAGTTAGTATTGTCGCCAATTCCTTAAAGATAAGATTACAGAGCAGCGCTGTTTGCTCCATTAAGGATTGTGTTGACGATTATCTGGTGTGTAAGCGAATGCTAAAATATGAGTTTAATTTTAGATATGATGAAAATGAAAATGATGTGGTGGAGAGGGTGTTGGATTATTTTGTGGAAAAAGGGATTTTGAAGTTGGATAAAGGTCAATATTCTCTGGCAAGTAAATCAGTAGATGTGTTGACCTCGTTTGCTGGTTTAACGCAGAACTTTTTTGAATCCCTGAAAATAGCACTTTCTTTAATAAAACGTAATAAATTTGAGATAACAGATCAAAAAGAGATAACCAGAAAGATGATAGCTACTGGTGAAAATATGTTCCTCTTAGGTCATATAAAATATCGGGAAGCTGTTTCAAAGGCTAACTTTATTAATGCGTTAATGTTGTTTACTGATCTAGGGTTGTTAGAAGACCATTCAAAGATATTAGGAGCAAAGGGTAAAAAATTATATACATCCAAGATTAATAAGGAGTTATTACAAGAACTTCAAGTACAGCTTGAGATCTTAACATAGAACATTATGGCAATGTTATTAAGTAATTGTTTTATTGGCAAGTATTCACACCTGTGGAAAACCCTGTGCATTTCCAGCCTGAAATAGATAAAAGCCCCATTTTCTAACCACCTGTAATATAAACAGAAGTAATGATTAAAAATTGTGCACTCTAATTATTTTGTGCTTTAAGCACAAAGAGGACCCAAATTAGTGGTGTTTATCCACAGGGTTATCCATAGTTTTTGTGGGAAACTTATTTTAAGCAGAAAGTTCTTCGTTGGACTGGTTTTCTTCTTCGCCCTGATCATTACCATGGTTGCCTTGATCTTGATTTCCATTCTGGTCAGTATAGTCGCTTTGTCCGTTTACAGGTCTTAACGCAAGACGTTCCATGTTATTTGAGCTGTTTGCAAAAGCGCTTAAGCTCAAGCCAGATCTTCGTGCATCCTGATCTGCATAAAAAGCTGGAGCGCCAAGAAAAGCAAGCTGTGAGCTGTTTTGGCTTCCTATTCCTTGATTGCTACCTGACATAACAGCAAATGGATTATGGTTTGTTCTGGCATTGCCAGCAGATGTATCATTATCAACTACAGATTGAGCCTGTATTTGCGGTTGAGCATTTTGATGTACTGAAATTAACACCTCGCCTGATCTGCTAAAATTATTTTCAGGTCTTATTCTTAAATCATGATCCGCTGTTCGGTCTAGCATCTGTGCAGCGCTTACAACACAGGGAATGTCACTGCCAACAGATGTTTGTACTACAACAGGGGTAATCTGACCGATAGATATTTCTTCAATGGATGAGCCTGTTTGTAACTCCGGTCTGGCGCTAGCAGAAACAACAACCGATCCTTCGACATCATTATGAGGCTCTGTTTCTGATGATCCAACTAAGCGTATATTTGTGCTGCCCGTTGACTCTGCTTCTGTTGATGTAAATACAACT
>CAZLRI010000479.1:0-1888 GCA_964561745.1 uncultured Pseudobdellovibrionaceae bacterium
AGAAAAAAGGGATTCTTCTTATTGCGCTGAAGCATGAATAAACTCACAGAATTTTTCTAATGTGCGAGCTTGTAAAAAGGAGATAACCTGATCATTACTGTTTGGATCAAATATTTGCGGTCCATATTCATGTAATGGAACAAGTCCATCAGTATTATTAATTGGTGTTTCAATATTGCTATTGCACCCTTGTTCAAGGACCTCGCCAACGATCCAAGATCCCATAGATAGTTCAAGGGAGAATATCATCAGATCAATCACTTCATGTGCGCGCCTAACTTCTGGTAAGTTTTGCAGCTCTGCGGTCATATTGGCGTCAAGTGTTGGACCAAAAACCTCTTGTAATTGGGATCGGGCTTGTTCAGTTGCCTGTTCTGCAGAGTAAATATAACTTAGTACAAAAGCTAATGGCACTATAGGAGAATGAATGCGAGTAATCATCTCATCAAAGGTTTGTTCTGGTAGAGTCAAGTAGAAGAGGCTCATGAGGTCCAATGCATTCTCTGGAACAGATTCATTGGCGTCGCTTGCCAAGTGTTCGACCAATACTAGTTCAATGCCACGTAATTCCACATGCTCTATATCAGCTATTGCTAAGGCTGTTTCATCCAAGAGAAATGCAGCGCTCTCTTGGCTAGAAATAAAATCTTGTTCAGCAAAAGATGGAAGGCGTTCATGCAGTATGTCTCGGCAAGGTTCATAGTAGGCTTTATGGGATACATATTCAAATGCAGGAAGAAAATCTTGTAGATTTAGGAAAAGTAGAGGGTCGATATATTGAACATCATGAAACAGGTTTGCCATGCTGGTTTGAAATTGGTTTACAGTTTCCGTAGAAAACATGGATTCAATTGGTTCACAGGATGATTGGTCTTCATTAAAAACACCTATATCAGAGACTGTAATTGCATCTGCTTCAGGGGATCGAACACAAAATTGATCCACATAGATGCGTTCTTCAAACTCCATATATCCTGACCGGTCTCGATTAAATAAAAAACTGTCATTTTGTTCAACATCAGGGCTAAAATAAGTAAGTGTTTGAAGTCCTGATGTTCCGGGGTTGGGGATAAAAACATCCTGAGATGCTTCCAAATTATTTGTGTTTAGAGATGTTTGATCAGGTGGCTCATCTTGAAGAATTTCAAAAGCGCAACCGCTACAACCTTCAGATGTTGGCATAAGAGAAAGTGTTAATAATAGATAATAAAGTCGATTCATGAATGAATTCTCCTTATGTTAAAAATAAAGCAGCACCATGAATTATCTTGGATATTTAGACAATATGCGATGTGCCAAACAAATTTTATTAGCTGATGATAGAGGCTTTCGTCAATAGGCGATCGATAAAATAACAATATTTAGTTGACGAGAAGCAGCACGATCTTTAAAAGATTTTATATGAATAAAAAATATTTTTCTAAGTTTTATTATTTAATATTGGTTTTTGGCGCATCATTGGGTTTTTATTCCTTTGGATGTGATTCAATGGTTGACCTAGCAGCAGGCTATTTATTAACAGATGTTTCAGTTGAAACACATGACCTGACGTTTCAGGCTGTTGCCGAAGATGATGACCCTCCATCGCAGCTTGTGCGTGTGTCTTGCACATATCCTGTTGAACCAGACATTGATGAGGATTGTGATGTCACTATTACAACTAACCAAACTTGGTTAACTGTGTCGCCTACAACAGTTACTGGCGCAGATCGGATTATGGTCAACGTTGATTCCAGCCCGTTAGAAGCCGGTACTTATGAAGGCAATATCCATTTTCAATGCGAATGGGATGCGCCTGATGATGAGGAAGACATTGCAGTTCATCTAACTGTTACAGCACCAGCTACTCCAGACACTACTCCAACAACAGTTCCTGCTACTACTCCTT
>CAZLRI010000480.1:0-1883 GCA_964561745.1 uncultured Pseudobdellovibrionaceae bacterium
AAATAAAGTGACATCAAAATCTGCAATTATTTCTTTACCATATCATGCAGCGAAATTTGAGCTAATAATAAAAATCCCATTGATTAATATATTATTCAAGCGGGAATTTTTAGATTTATTTTTCAGAATTCCATATTCTTTTCATAGAATCAAATTTAAAGGAGAGCATTATTGGGAAATTGGCTATAAAGGCTTTCCAATAAGTCTTGTTAGACAGAAGATCTTGACCTATTTCGATATTATTAAGGAAGTGCGACCGATCATGTCGACATGTCATCACTTCTTTGTTCTTAAGAAAAAACAAATAAAATAGATCTTATACTTTGATGTAAACATTGAACGAAGACGAAAAGCCATATTCAAACTGAAGCATGAGAGGATTAATTGGACAGGCTTAAAGATAAAAGTTTTTTATACGATGTTCTAAAATTAGTTGGGGGAACATCAATTGCCCAAGTACTAAGTGTATTATTTGCACCAATGTTGTCCCGGTTATTTTCACCGGAAGCATTTGGTATCTTACAATTGTTTATGTCAACCGTTATTCTTTTTGGGGTAATTGCTTGTTTGCGATATGATAACGCAATTATGTTGCCAAAAGAAACTAAAGAAGCTGTTAACCTTTTAGGTGTAGCAATAATATTTTGCGTCTTATTCTCTATTGTTATTGCAATAGTGTTATTATTTTGGGGGTCGGAAATTTTAGCAATCTTTCATGCAGAGGAACTATCTCCTTATTGTTGGCTTATTCCACTCGTAATCTTTTTTACAGGGATATTAAATGCTCTGAATTATTGGAATTCTAGAACACGGCATTATGGTCGATTATCTACTGCTCGAATAACCAATTATGGAAGCATGCTATCTTATCAAACTATAACAGGATTTTATAGGAGTGCTACGAGTGGTAATTTAGTTTTAGGTTACTCAATCGGGACGGTTTTTTCCACTCTAGTACTCGGTTTTCAGACCGTACGTGATGATTTTAATACTTTCATAGGTTTTATTAATTGGTCAGATATGTGGCAAGTTCTTAAGGACTATAAGAAATTCCCATCAGTTGATTTATGGAGTACATTATTAAATAATCTATCGTGGCAGTTGCCTGTTTACTTGTTGGCTTTTTATTTTGATGAATCGGTTGTTGGTTATTATTCTCTTTCATATCGAGTAATGAGTTTACCAATAATGTTGGTTGGGACATCAATAGGACAAGTCTTCTTTCAGCGTACTTCTGAACTTCATGCTCAAAACAAAGAAATTAAGCCCATAGTGTTGAATGTTGTTTCTCAGTTAGTAGCTCTGGGTTTAATGGCTGCGATATTGATGTTTCTTGTCGGAGAAGATGTATTTATATTAATTTTTGGAAGTAAATGGGCTGAAGCAGGGATTTATGTTCAAATATTAAGTCCTTGGTTTATTATCTTGTTTATCGCATCACCTCTCAGTTCGCTATTTAGCGTTTTCCAAAAACAAGAGCAATTGTTAGTGTTAAATATATTTATTTTCCTAACACGATTTGGGTCCTTATATATTGGTGGAGTAAATCAGAATGTTCGTCTTGGGTTATTTTTATTTTCAATTACGGGCATATTAACATATGGTTATTTAATTATCTGGGCAATGAAGAAAGCTGAAATTTCTGTGACTTCAATATTTCAGGTTTTCGGCAGGTATTTAATATATGCTGCTTTACCTACCTTGATTATTGTTGTTGTCAAATATATAATTCATGGTTCAATTTGGTGGATATTATTAACCTCAGGTTTTAGCGCAATATTATATTATTTAATGATTGCTAAACGAGAAGGTGTATATTATTTACTGATGCGTAAAACGGTGAAATCGCACAGTGAAAACGGAATGATGGCGCACAGCGGGGG
>CAZLRI010000481.1:0-1878 GCA_964561745.1 uncultured Pseudobdellovibrionaceae bacterium
GGGAATTGATAGGGTAGTTTCGATGTTGGCACAGAGAGAGAATGAGCTGAGGGGTGTGGTTGACTCAGGAAAAGGTAAAAATGTTGGTGAAGCGTCACCCGAGACAGAATATCTGAAAGATTTGGCAGAATATCAAAAAAATCAAGGAGAATTGCAGGAAGCGGTGAGAAGTGTGTCTTTGGAAGAAATACAAGATGCTTATGTAGCAATAAGGGCGCCAAGAGAGAGGTCTCCACAGTTGTGGGAATATAAAGTACCGGAGTTTATGGGAGGTATGAGCCAAAAAGAATGGAGACAACTTTTGAGTTATCAGGATGGGTGGTTGCAAGCGATATATACCAAGAGGAACGATAATATGTACAATAATATGATCGACAAGATGAAAGACGGTATATTAGGAATGAAAGGCCTATCGGAGGAAGATTTAAAGAAGTGGTATGAAAATAAAACTATAAATTTGCGGGGAGTGATGAATCACATCGTAAAGGAGCTGTTAGTGCCTAAGAAAGTAACATCAGAGATCGATGGGGTGGCCATAACGAGAACCGTTTATGTTTTTGATACTGAAGATGGGGTAAACGGTAAACCACAATATGTCGCCGGAAGTCGGGTAGAAGAGTTTGCGAACAATGACGTTAATTATAAAATGGGATTAGCCGAGAGATTGGCAAAAAAGAAAGTAGTTGCTAATATTCAGGTGGCAAAATTGGCAGTGGCGTTGGCGATGGATATGATGGAAATGGGAGGAGTGTTTACCGAGGCAGATACTTTAAGAAAATTATCATGGGAAGCTGATGTGGTAAGACTAGCACAAAGGCCAGAAACAAAATTTACTTCAAAAGTTGGGGGTGGGGAGTTGTTTGCGGGGTCTTGGACCGAGTATGGAAATTCAATTACACACAGCGATCCAAAAAGGTCTTTAGCAACAATTGAATCGTTGGGGGTGGTGCCAAAGTTATTGGCAGGATCTTTTTTGGATCAGAAATTGTTTTTAGCGGGTGGTACTACAACAAGTGAAACAATGATGAAAATGATTTACGATGACATAAAAATACCTTTCCGTGATTTAGGAAATGATTTGTATTTTGGTTGGAGAAAGGATCACATACTGCCAGCGGCAAGAATGTGGATGTATATTGCCAACAAGACTCCATTGTCATTTTCAAAAAATGCTGAGGATGATATGTTAGTTTCAAAATGGAGAGTTGATCTCTATAATGATATCAATCAACTAAGAAAAAATGGTGATGCTTTGTTGCCAACTACTGTAGTGGCTGGAGCGATTGGTGGTTCAATTGGTATCTGGCCTTTTGAAGGACCATATTTAAGAGTTTCTGGCTCTGCTGTTCATGGTGATGTTGTGATAGATAACTTTGAGGCAGTTACTGAAATTATTAGACAGTTGGGCATAAAGCCGGCAGAATCAGAGGAGATTTTACGTTTTTTTGGAGTGGACAACAAGAACTATCGTGATCTAAACCATAAAACGATTGCTTATACAGCTATTCGAAATGTGACTTTGCCAAGGTTTTATAGGAATAATGCAGAAAAGAAGATGTTAACTAAAAGGTCTCAGTAATTCGGATGTTTTAGGATTTTGAGATTGTTTCTCCTGCTTTAGCGGCAGCACCAGACGAAACACCTTCGATGGTTCCACCTATAACACCAAACCAACCTCTACCTGCGGGTCCTTTGCCAATTTCATTACCCGCGTACACCTTCGCCCCTCTCTCAACACCTTTAACTAAGGCGTTGTTACGAATTTCACCCATGTTTTGTCCAATGGCTTGGCCGAAGGGGGAGGGTTCGATCATGAAGATGTGCTGGGGGATGAGGTCGGGTAATTTTGAAAGTAAAGCAAGACCGGTCATACCGACG
>CAZLRI010000482.1:0-1878 GCA_964561745.1 uncultured Pseudobdellovibrionaceae bacterium
CTACAATATCAATTTTATGTCGAGTAATATTTATTTGTTATTGCAGGAATTAGGTATTATTGAAAATAAAACGGTAGAGAAACTATTGCCGATCCATGAGGCTCAGTTGCTTACATACCTCAAGCTGTCAAATTTAACTTTGGGTTTTCTTCTGAACTGGAATGTAACACTGATGAAAGACGGTATAAAAAGGATGGTGAATAATCTTCAATAGTGGAGCTGCCGCAGACAAGGTCTCCAAAACCCTTCGCGTCCTTTGCGCCTTAGCGGTTCATATTTGTTTGCGGTTCAATTTCTTTGCTGTTTTTCGTTTCTGTTTCAAGCTTTTCGATATACGATGTCCGATATTCGATCTTCGGCTTTTCGTTCTTCGATGTACGATCTTCGATGTGCTATGTACGGCTTTTCCGTCTTCGGCTTTTTAAAGTTAGAATGTTTAAAACGTACCCCAAGTACCTCCATGGTCGAAATCGGCGGCAAACCGGTCTTGTGGCTCGCTCTGGAAAATTGAGTTGTTATTAATGTATGTTTTTGGTATATTAAGATAGTTGTAAAAAGTTGCTGGCTGTTTCGACAAATATGAACGGAGGTGATTAACATGCACCCAAGAACAAAATACGAGGATGAGATACTCAAAGAAATGAGTATATTACCGGAGCATCTTCAACAAAAGCTGTCAAAAATAGTACTTTTTTTGAAAAAGGAGATGATTGAAGACAGGCTTGATGAATTAAAAGCAACGGATGATTTTTTATCTGTATGCGGAAAATGGAAAGACTATCGGCCAGTCGAGGATCAGGTTAATGATATTATTGCTCACAGGGAATCAACAGATAGGGCCGAAAATATATTTTGAACTATTTGCTCGACACAAATATCTGTATATACCTCATTAATGGGAACAACCTCCTGATAAATAAAGTTAAGAAGATTGGTATATTTTCAATTGGAATAGCTAATGCGACATTGGCCGAGTTGTATTTTGGGGCTCATAATTCAAAGCATATCAAAGAAAATTTGCGAAACATTTCAGCTTTTAAGAGAAATTTAACTATTTATTCGGATAGCAGCGGTTCGGCTGAAATTTTTGGGAAAGCAAAGGCGAAATTAAAAGTGTCGGGATGTATGATTGAAGATTTTGATATTTTGATTGCCAGCATCGCTATAGCCAATAATTGTATTCTGGTAACAAACAATATTGATCATTTTGAAAGAATTGATGCAATACAATTAGAGAATTGGTTAGAAAAATAAAGAGCTTGGTTCGGCGGAAGAGAGCCATTTCTTGTGCACGCTCTGCACGAACGTCCCCAAGTCTATAACTTAACAGACTTACCAACGTCCCCCATTATTCGTTCGATAAACAGGGGCCGTGAAATATGAATAAAGCAACAAAAGCACCAGCGTCCCCCCCCCTGATGCAGACGTCCGCTGATGCCTACATCAGCGGCACTTACAACGGCGCCTTCACCTATTATTTCTGCAAAAGTCTCCGAGATGCGCAGGGCAACCTTTCCCGATCCGACCTCCTCAAACGTCTCCGCGCGAGCCTCAAATATGAAGGATACGACCAGGTACCGCAACTTGAATGTCCGACGGCCAGGCGCAAGAAGCGGGTCTTGGAGTAGAGGAGGACTGACCCATGCACCAGGCTTTGAGCGGTATAAACGGAAATATGGAAGGAACGTCCCCCAAAACAAATCTAAAGATATAAAGGGCGTCCCCCTACCAGGGCGTCCCCCTACCACAACAAAAGGTTGCTGAGGTCCGACCCCACTACACGTGACAAGGATCTTGCAGTAAAAATGGCGCAAATGGAATTATGAAACAACGTCCCCCATTACATGAAAGAAGAGGTGAAAAAAATGCCTGCTCAAA
>CAZLRI010000483.1:0-1877 GCA_964561745.1 uncultured Pseudobdellovibrionaceae bacterium
CAGTTCCAATCTCCAAAACCTTTTCAGTACCTTCAAGCTGCAAATATTCTGTCATCATAGCAACAATAAGAGGCTGTGAAATTGTTTGCCTCATACCTATTTGCAAAGCCCGATCTTCATATGCCTGATCCATCATTCCTGAATTAACAAAAGCTTCTCTTCTTACCTTCCCCATCACAGATAAAACTCTTCTATCTTTTATGCCCCTCATCATCAATTGTTCTTCAATCATTCTCCTGCGCGCAACAGCAAAACGCCCCTCCAAATTAATCGGCTTTGTAATCATATCCTCCAGCTCCTTATCTCCGCTAGAAATTCCTTGGCAGTTGTATCAACGTTTATAGGTGTAATTGATATTTTATTTTCAGCTATAACACTGCAATCAGATTCCGGAATATTTTGAAACTCTGATTCATGCCCTCCGATCCAAAAATATTTCATCTTTCGAGGGTCTTCTTTTTCTATAATCATATCTTTATGAAGCAACCTTCCCTGTGATGTAACCACACATCCCTTAATTTTTGAATATTCAACATTCGGGAGATTAACATTGAGGATAATAGAATCTGGCAATCCCTTTTTAAGAACAATTTTTACAATCTTTGCAGCAAATTTCTTTGCCCCATCAAGAACTATATCTTTTTTTGCAGCTACTGAAATTGCTATACTTGGGATTCCCATTATTCCACCTTCCAAAGCAGCAGCAACAGTTCCTGAGTAATGAATATCCGCCCCCAGATTTCCACCATGATTTATGCCAGCAACAACCAGATCAGGCTTCTCTTTTAATATGCCGTTTACAGCAATATTAATACAATCAGCCGGAGTTCCATCCACAGAATACACATCACAAGACACCTTTTTTATACGAAGGGGGGTGTGTAAAGTAAGAGCATGGCTTATTGCACTTCGCTCGCGGTCAGGAGCCACCACTACAACTCTCCCTATATTTTTAAGCGAATGTCTTAACACGCTTAAGCCTTCTGAATAAATGCCATCATCATTTGAAATTAGTATCAGAGGCTTTTGCCTACCAGTTTGAATAATATTTTTATCTATAGGCATTGGTGAGTTCCAAGAAAATTTAATATCATTTTTTTAACTTATTCGATCCAATGATGAATTAAAAGAAAAAAAACTTTTAATCATTTTTTGATTTTAAATATCCCTTAACGTACAGCCATTTTATGGATAAATCTGAATTAAAACAAAAAATTATTGCTATTTTTTAAAATATCAATGTGAAAAAAATTATAATCTTTGGATCTTGGACTCGTGACCAAACTGATTTTTATAGCAACGTAGATCTAATAATCATTTTAAACAGAGTGGTGGAAAATGACATTCCTGCAAAAACAGGAATCCAGAACATATTGAAATTACTGGATTCCCGCCTTTCAGCCAGAGGCTGATCCGTCCTATGGCGGACGCGGGGATGACAAAAACCGCATTTTCCACCACTCCTTAAATACTAATAAACGTTTTTTAGATAGATTGAAAGAACTATATCAACTATGGTCAATACCTATTACTGTAGATATTCTTGCATACACTCCATATGAATTTGAACAAATGTTGTCTGAAGAAAATTCTCTGATTAAAAAGGCATTAGAAGAAGAGAAAGTTATATATGAAAAATCCGCTGCATGAAGCAAAACGTTGGCTCGATCAAGCGCTGAATGATTGCACCAAGATTGTTGAGTTAAGCAAAACACACCTCAAAGATATAAAATAAAAAATATCAAAATCTATTATCGCTAATTCATCTTTATTTATCAATAGTTACAACCTGTTTCGTTTTCAAACCTTAATCCGACAGTATTTTTTTTAAGTATGATTTAGTATTTTGAAAAGCAAAGGGAAATTGGATAATAGAG
>CAZLRI010000484.1:0-1870 GCA_964561745.1 uncultured Pseudobdellovibrionaceae bacterium
AACAGGCGGTAAAAATATGGCGCCTTGAAGACTGATTAATGTCCCGATGATGAATGATTTGAGGATCATCTCCAAAAGAGTTGGTGATTCGATAAGCCTGCCTGTCGCCGGCAGGGATTCAAGGGGTCAAGGATTCAAGGATTCGAGTAAAACATTTAATAATTACAAGGCCTTGGGAAGAAGCTAAAAAGGATATTGCGGATGCTGAAGGGATCTTCAAGACAATGATAAAACCTTGGAAAACAAACACTTGAACACTTGAACCCTCGAATCCTGGACCACCCTTTCTCCCAGCTAATTTGGGAGAATAACCCTATTTTTAAATTTCACTTGACAGACCACTTTAAATGTGTTCAATGTATGAACGTTTAAAAGTGAACATCTGCCTGACAATTTTTCCCTTCCTGGTTTTGCCAGAATTGCATCTTTTTGATGTAACTCACCAAGCGGAGCTATATTTTTTCCCTGTCATTGCACTTACACCTTATGGATTATAAATGGATTATAAAGGTCTTCGCACATTAAAGATTCTTGAAGAAATCGGAAAAAATCAAGCTACCAGCCAGCGTGACCTGGCCCGGAAGATGGATATTTCCCTGGGGCTTGTCAACTCGTTTTTAAAGCGCCTTACCAAAAAAGGGTACTTTAAATCACTAATATCCCTAAAAACCGGATCAAGTATATCCTTACGCCTCAAGGCGCGGCCGAGAAGACGCGTTTGACCTACAAATATATTCGGTTTTCTTATAATTTCTACAAAGAAGCCCGCCAAAAACTGAGCAAACTTTTTCAGGGTCTGGCAGCGCAGGGGGTTAAGCGAGTCGTATTTTACGGCGCCGGCGATCTTGCTGAAATCGCATATTTTTCTTTGCAAGATACAACCATTGAGCTGCTGGTGGTGGTGGATGATGTGAAAATAGGCGAAAAGTTCTTAAAAAAAATAGTCGCAGACCCGGCCGTGCTCGATTCGCTTTCCTTCGACCGGATTCTTATCACTACCGACGGGTCAATGGAAGATGTTATGGAAAAGATATTGGAAAAAGGGATACCGCGTGACAAAGTGGTTATGCTGGAGTAAAAATGGAATTCAATGCTGCAAAAAACAATAATGTTACTTTTTTCAATGGCTATGTTTCCTGTAAAGATCGAGAAAAGCTTCACGGCCATAAGGGCGCAGTGGTCTGGTTCACCGGACTCTCTGCTTCCGGCAAATCCACAGTTGCCCATCTGGTTGAAAAAGAACTTCATCTTCGGGGCTGTTTCGCATATGTCTTAGATGGCGATAATGTTCGTCACGGGCTCTGTTCAGACCTGACTTTTTCACCTGAAGACAGAAAAGAAAACATCCGCCGAATAGGCGAGATGGTCAAACTTTTCGTGGAAGCTGGAATCATTGTTCTCACGGCTTTTATCTCACCGTTTCGCCAGGATCGGCAGAAAGTCCGCTCTTTATTATCAGACGGCCGATTCCTTGAGGTTTATATGGATTGCCCGATCGAGGTATGTGCGGTCCGCGATCAAAAAGGTGTTTACGAGAAGGCTGGGGCCGGCATTATTAAAGAATTTACAGGGATCTCATCACCCTATGAACCCCCTGAGACTCCGGAACTGCTGATTGATTCTTCAAAAACCGATGCTGGTGAAGCAGCCCGGAGAGTAATCAAATTAATAGAACAAAAAAAAATCATTTAAATCGGAAGGCAATCATCATAATGTTTGAGACCTGAAAAATGCTCAATTTAGTCCAAGTTCAAGAAACAGGAATACATTGAGTATTTTGAGGATAGCGCTAATTGGGTGAAAGGGGGCGTTTTGCAAAAGTCTCTAATTCACAGGGAAAATAAGAAGATGCGACAATTATCAAAAGAAG
>CAZLRI010000485.1:0-1862 GCA_964561745.1 uncultured Pseudobdellovibrionaceae bacterium
GAAGGAAAGGTTGCGGCAGTTACGGGCGGCGCCTCGGGGATCGGGCTGGCGCTGGTCGAGGCCATGCTGGAGATGGGGGTCAGGGCCGTGACCATGGCCGACATCAACGAAGCTATAGTTCCGGTCATATGACTTGATACTTAATTTTTTTTATCGAGAGCGGCATCATCCCTCCAAAATGTGTCTTCAACGTCACGCATTTTCCTGATCAATCCAGCGCAGGTTTTAGCCGTTACCTTATTAAAAGCATTTTCAAGCTGAAGAATCAAATTGTCCATTGTAAAATTACAATTTCGAGCGATTTCATTTTTTACTATCCCCCAGCAAGTCTCTATCGGTTGCAATTCTGGGTGATACGGTGGTGTACGCAAAACATCATGCCCCTGATCACTGGCAATCCCATCTAAGATGTATGTGGGCTGAGGCCCTACCTTGGCTAAGATTTCAACCAATTCGGCTTTTAAACAATCTTCTTTTATGGGAATGTTGTTTCTCTCTAACCAAGATCGAATTTTCTCTTTTTTACATGAAGGTGTTGGTGCCGAAAGGGGCGCCAGCACATTGTGGTAAGAAGCATTATCCATGATTATAAGCGAGTTATCAGGGATATTTGGAAGCAGTTTTTCCTTGAACCATTTTGTAAACATTCCTTGGTTCATTTGGCCATGGTAATCGCCGGTTTTTCTGGTACTCTTGAAAATCACCTTAGCTCCTGGGATCCAACCGTCTTTGGTAATTGCATTCATGATTATCAAACGCTCACCCTTTCCGGTAGGTTTCTGAATCCATGGACCATCATCATCGTAATACCAAACGAAATCATTGCTGTGGTTTTTGTTTACATATGACTCATCCAGGTAAACCTCAGGGCGAACAGTTCCTTCCGCTTTTCTGTTGGCAATCTTTCGTCTGAGATAGCGTTGTCTCGCAGCTACAACATGGTCCTTTTCCTTAAACCGTTGGGTGCGCACTCCTTTGCCAAATGTAAATCCCCAACGATCGAGGGCTCGCCCTAATGTCCGAACGCTAAATTCTTGTTCTGGTGCAACCTCCGCGAGATGACCGCATAGCATTTCAAGTGTAATATAAGCACCCTCTTTATTGGCCTTGCGAATGTAGTCTCGAACAACCGTCTGAATCGAGTCGGAGAGCACTCGCTGAGGCCGACCTTTAAATATTTGTTCCGCATCCTCAAAGCTTATGCCGCGGTTATGATCTGCCATAATTCGTTTAATCGTCGCTATGCCAAATCCAAGAGCATTTGCCACTTTTTGAACACTTGGATATACCTGTTCCTGAAGGTCATCTGTGGTACGGTCAAAATACTTTTTCAGGGAAACTATTGCTCTCTTTTCTTCTGGTGTGAGCGATTTGCCTTGCCCCATAACTTGCTCCTTTCTGCAAAAAAATAGCTTCGGGAGCTTATAATAAACAATTTTTCAAAAAGTATCAAGTCATTTGACCGGGACTATAGTTCAAACCTGTTTGTTATTAATGCGTATTTTTCCCCCAACGCAACAAATTTTACAATACGGTACATATATTTACTTTTGTCATTGTCGAATATTACTTTTAAATCTTGAATCTCACTTATGAAATGCAAAAACTTATCAGGAATGTCGACAACAAGTTGTTCTTGTACAAGATAACACATTTTATTTTTTCCACGGATAACAAAAAACGCGCCTTTATTACATATGTCTTTAAAGATTTTGAATGATATGTAACCGCGATCACAAACATAAGTAATCCCTTTTTCAAGGATTTCGTTTAAAAACTTCTTTTCAGAATAATTTCCTTCTCTGACGAGAAATTGAGCAGGAATCATTCTGTTAAGATCATAGGCTAAATGTATTTTGATT
>CAZLRI010000486.1:0-1861 GCA_964561745.1 uncultured Pseudobdellovibrionaceae bacterium
GGCGTTGATATATTCTGATCCAGAAGTGTTACCTATGTTTCTCAACTTATTCAGCATTAATTCATTTCACTTAACAGTTCTTTGAGAGTTTTACCGGTTTTTGCCGTTTTTTCATCTTTCTTTGTTTTCTTGGAAGAAAGTTTAGCCTGCATTTCTTTTGCTACTTGCTGTTTTTTTTGGAAGCTTTCTACTTTACCCTTAGTGTCGACAAAACCATGTTCACCTGTATAGTAAGGATGACATTTGTAGCAGACTTCAACAGATAGTGTTGGGTTTACCGATCCGGTAACAAAGGTATTCCCACATGCGCAGGTAACTTTTGTATCTGAATGATAGGGAGGATGTATTTTTGCTTTCATAGGTTTTTATTATACCCCTTTGCTTTCAAATTGCAATGGGTAATGCCGAACGGAGCCCTGATTATATAAGATTTATGACTGGTATATTAAATTATGTTTTATTTGAAAGCTACGGTAGGTATTACAACAAGTAATGGCGGAGTGGCATACATGAAAAATATAAAAAGGGAAAAGGATTTATTATGTATGGCTTACTACACTTTCATGATTGTCATACTTTGGAAGTTCTGGAACTTTTTTAAACATGTATATTGTGGCTATAATGGTACCGATGCCTCCAAATACAACAGTAAGCGGAGCACCGATTAAAGAAGCAAGAAGCCCTGATTCCAGCTCCCCTAGTTGCGGGCCTCCCATATAAAATATCATATTAATTGAAATCATTCTTCCACGTAAATGGTCCGGAGTGATCATTTGGCGAAGCGTATTTCGGATAATACTACTAATCATGTCCCCTGCTCCAACAAACAAGAGAGCGAGAAGCGAAAGATAGAAATATGTTGATAAGCCAAAAAGTATTGTGGCAATAGCATAGATTATAATTCCTAAAAAAAGTATTTTTCCTTGACCTTTTACTTTACCTAACGAGGAAAAAATAAACGCTGTAATAACGGCTCCTACCGAAGGAGCGGCGTATAAGAAACCGAGCTCTTTTGGTCCTACATACAGTATTTCCGTTGCAAAAATAGGCATTAAAATCATTGCACTTCCAAAAAGAGTGGCAAAAAAATCAAGAAGCATGGTGCTCCAAATAAGCGGGGTGTGTTTGACAAAATGAATTCCCTTTTTTAATCCTTCCATATTCAGTGTATTTTCTGATGATTTAATATGTGGAATGGTAAGGGATACGAGAGCAAACAGTACGCCAACAAAAGATATTGCATTAATGAAATACGTTGATACAACGCCAAAATATGCTATAGCAAATCCGCCGATTGCAGGTCCCACAATGAGAGATGTTTGGTAGGATATGCTATTCAAACTTACTGCATTCATAAAATCTTTTTTGGGAACAAGATGAGGAAATAATGATTGTCTTGCGGGATTGTCAAATGCGGTAATAGATGCGTTAAGAGCAATCAACAGATAAAGAAGAGTCAAATTGTCGATTTTTTTAAAGGTAATAATGGTAAGTATTCCAGCAAAGAAAATAGACAAACATTGAGTAATAAGAAGGAGTTTCTTTCGATTGACATGATCAGCAACAACACCTCCGATGAGCGAAAAGAAGATAATAGGTGCAATTCGGAATAGACCAATAAGTCCGAGTGCTAATGGAGATTTTGTAAGCATGTATACGTGCCAATTAATTCCCACATTCTGCATTTCTGTACCGATGCGCGACATAAACATTGCAAACCAAATATTGCGGAAAGGAGGATGAGAAAGGGCTTTAAAAGGGGAAGTTTTCATAGTCCAAACACCTTATCCCATTTCCCGTTTTCGATGATATCTTCGAGATTGTGAAAACTTTTGTTTATACGATGGTCTGTAAGACGATT
>CAZLRI010000487.1:0-1853 GCA_964561745.1 uncultured Pseudobdellovibrionaceae bacterium
TTTACCTTGCTCAATGCATATTTGTTTTTAATCATAAATCCATTCTATCTCCTTCATATTTATAAATCCTATATTTTTATATGAAAAAAACAAATTTTATCATTATTATAATAATTGTTTCAATGTCCTTTATTTCCTGCACCAAAGGGGAAAGCGGTCTGGAATTTGTAGCTCAGGAGGAAACACCATCTGCAAGCGTATCTGATGATCAGGATAGCGCAATAAATGAACGCCTTGCAGAAGAATCCGGAATCCGCCACTTTTTATATCATGTAGGACCAGTTGATCTTCCTGCTCACACAAAATTAGATGAAGCCTTGGAAGAACCAATATTAATGAATTTTCGTGTAGATAAATCCCTGTGGATTATTGGGTTTAAGCCTAAAGTCATAGATGCAACAGGAGCAGAGCTTCCATCAGACCTTCTCTTCCAAGCTATCATATCTAATGAACATGAGGAAAACACCCTTTGCAAAGAAGGCGCAACTGGAAATCCTTTTATATCTGCAACATCCAACTTAACTGAAATAGAGCTGCCAAAAGGATATGGTTATCCAGTAATGGAGACCGATCCTCTGGAAGCAAAGGTAATACTATATAATCCCACAGATATCAGCTATGTAGATGTGTCTTTTGAGCTTGATGTTATTGCACGCGAGATGAACGAATTTACTGGAATGAAAGATGTGAAACCACTTCTCCTTGATGTTGATCCATGCACACACATGCCCATTCAACTTGAGCCAGAGAGCTTTGAAGAACAAGAGGCAAGCTTTGACCTACCTGGAAGTGGAAGCGTCATCGTTGGTCAGGGAATAGTTCAGAAGTTTGCTTCTTACGTAGAATTATTCAAAGGAAAAGATACAACTTCATTCTGGAGAACAGAAGCTATTCTTGATGAAAACTATAATATCGTTGAATTAATAGGCAATCCGTTTGAAGATCCAGATGGTCAGCATTTTGGTAAAGATGATAAGATAACAATGAAGGTAGCATACGAAAATCTTGGAAAATCATGGTTCAAAGGTGCAAGCGCTGCTGCCATGATTTATTATTCAATAGATGAATAACACCCCCACTACCCACATCAACCTATAAAACTTAAAAAAATTACGAGAGGAAAGTGTTTTTGATAATAGCGGAATAAGTCAATTTTTCCGGCAACATTTCGTGATCAACCAAACAAACTTTAGCAAAGTTGATGAGACGCATGTTTGAGCTCATCACTGTACAGTGACGAGCAAGTTTGCGTCAAAAGCGAAATGGAGACCGATGAAAAATCGTACGAATGCAGCGTTGTCAAAAACACCTTCCCTCCCGTAACTTCAAACAAAAACTACTTTTTATAGGTTGATAGGAATCTCTCTACTTCAGGTATTCCACCCTGATATACTAAATATCCATTATGCGGTTCTCGCTCTGTAATTTCACCAGCTACTGATGTTAACAGCATCTTTTTTACTTTAACTGGATCTAAAGTATGCCCCAGCACCCAACACAATTTCATGTACGCTGTTTCAGGCAGCATGTTTTCGCACGACACAACACCTAGTTCCAATAAATATCTGCCCGTATCATAAACATTCATGTGCACATATCCCCACAATGTCTGAACAGTCATTACAACAATAACCCCTTTATCAACTGCCCTTTTCAAAGCTGGATTTAACGCTGCATTCACATGACCCAAACCAGTTCCTGCTATTACGATTCCTTTATAACCATTATCTACAAGTAAATCGATTGTATCTGGCAACATATTTGGATAATAATATACTAAAGCAACCTTTTCTTCATACACAGCATCTATTTTTACTTCTCTATCATCTCTTCTTTTTTTGTACTCTTTTAAC
>CAZLRI010000488.1:0-1849 GCA_964561745.1 uncultured Pseudobdellovibrionaceae bacterium
TAACTCTCGTGTTTTGGATGCAGGTAGTATGTGGGGTGGACTAACAATACCTATTGCTCAATATTGCAAAGAGATTTTTGCGGTGGACAAAACAATGGAAACTCTATCCTTTTTGAAGATACGTGCTGAACAAATGGGCTTTGAAAATATTTATCCGGTAGCATCATCATTAGATAAGTTGCCTTTTAGCGATAACTATTTTGATATAGTTATTGTAAACGGGGTGTTGGAATGGGTAGGTTTCAAACAGAATTTAATCTTAGAGAAACATTGGCATAAGAAAAGAGAGGACAGGGTCTCTTATCAGAAAAGTCCTAAAAGTATGCAAATAGAAGTATTGCAAGAACTCCAGAGAGTGCTAAAACCAAATGGCTATCTTTATTTGGCAATAGAAAATAGAATCGGTTATCAATATTTAACCGGGTTTCCTGATGACCACGTGAATATAAAATTTGTAACATTTTTACCGAGAGTATTAGCTAATCTTATTACTAAATGGAAACGCGGTTGTGAATATAGAACATATATTTATACGAAATTTGGATATGAAAATTTATTGAATAAAACAGGCTTCAAAAACACAGAGTTTTTTGGTGCTTTTCCTCACTACATAAATCCTAAGAAGGTGATATCTTTTGAGATAATGCAATATTTTAAGAATACAATCACTTATGGAGAAGGAAAACGAATAAATTTCTTTTTTAAACCTCTCCCAAATTTTCTTGCTAAATATTTCTCTCCAAGTATTTTGGCAATAGCTCAAAAAAATCCTGGAAGACAGCAAAGAAATTCAAGAATTATAGATTTACTTATAGAATCAGAACTATTAAGAGGTTCAAAAAGTGATAATTTTGAGGTTATTATTACAGGTAGTCGACCAAGCAATTATTTAACGGCAAATTACATTGTTTACGATAAAAATAAGAGGGAACAGATATACTTCTGTAAAATATGCCGTAGCAGAGATTATATAGATGCGTTAAAAGATGAAGCAGACAATCTGAAGGTGATTAATTTCTTGCTCAAAGGTTCGGGAATTGAAGATTCTGTTCCCCAACTATTATATTATGGAACTATAGATAATATAACAATTTTAGTTTCCAATTTTATAGAAGGGAGAAAATTCATCTTGAGTGAGATCTCAAAAAGAAGTTTAAAAAAACTTGATATAGTTATCCAAAGAGGGATAAAGTTTCTGGTTAAATTCCAAAAATTAACAGAAGTAGCAAAGGTTGAAGTAAGTTCCTATTTAACGCCCCTCATCAAAAAACAATGGGCTATATTACAAGATAAAGCCAAAATGGACGAAGGTATTGAATTGAACCTAAAGAATCTAATAGAAGAGATAGAAAACTTAGAAGGTATAGAAATTCCTTTATGTGCTATCCATGGAGATTATGACTTGTGTAATTTATTGTTCAGAGAAAAGGACATAGCAGTTGTAGATTTTGAACATTTTGAGATAAGAGGGTTTCCTTTATTTGACTTGGCAAATCTGATTTTTAATACTCTCCTGATGTCTCTGGAGCAAACAGAAGCTAATATAACTTTTTCAGCGGTTATTGAAAAATATAACTTATCCTATTACCTTAAAAAGTGGCTTAATCAGTATAGTGAGATTTCAGGGATTTCTCCGCGCGCTTTAAGTCTCATCGCTCCAATTGTAATGTTGGAACAAAAGACAAAAAAGTATCCTTATTATCGTGATCCAGCCACCTATCCAATAAATCAGAATGAATTTTTCAAAGATTTAATTTCGTTAAGAGTAAAGTTATAGATTAACCTAATTTTTACAAAAAGAGTGGGGGAAGCGATGCAGAGAAAAATAGAGAAAGTACTTCTTTTTGTT
>CAZLRI010000489.1:0-1847 GCA_964561745.1 uncultured Pseudobdellovibrionaceae bacterium
AACTTTTTAAATGTTTCGAAAATCCCAGCTGGTTCTTCTTCTTAGGCGCTTCCTCAGGAAACTTTTCATTAAAGCAAATGTTGCAAAAAAACCTACAAGAATATATCTTCCAAATCAAACAAGCAATAACCTGATTTTTTCAGGCTTTCTTTTGCTTCAATGTTTTTCGCAATCAAGACAAACATCCCCTCTGCATTATCTCTCCATTTAACCTGTTTCGCCTTTTCTTTTAGCTTATTGATTATTTTAATTGCATCATCCTTTCTAAGGTTTTTCCATTTAACTTCTCCAAACAGGATTCTACTTTTTTCTTTGTCTATTCCAACAATATCAATTTCCTCTTCTTTGTTCCACCATCTGCCAAACAAATAACTGTTAAACTGGTCTTGTTCTTTTATCCATTCCAATGCAATTTCCTCGTAAACACTTCCAACAAAGCCGTTTAGTTCAGGTCTTATTTTCTCAGCAACCAGTTTGTCTTGCATGTCCTGTTCAATATATTCTGCATTTTCAAATACAAACCTAAACCAGAATCTGAAATAGTTGTCTTTTAAAAGATAAATCCCTTTTCTTGATTTCTCCCTCTTTTCTTCAGTGATTGGAACTCTCCTTTCAATTAGATGAAGATTCTGGAGAACACTAAGGTACTTTGTAATTTTTCCCTTGTTAAGCCCAGTATCATTGATTATGTCGCCCATCTTGGTGTTCCCTTTTGCAATGGATTTTATTATTGAATAGTATGTGCTTGGCTCATTAAGCTCTTCCTGCATCACAAATAAGGTGTCCAGATAAAGAAATCTGTTTTTTCTCAGAACTTTCTCTTTGAGGTTAATACTTAATGATATACTATAATCAAACTCCAGTAAGTAGGCTGGAGTTCCTCCAAGAACCGAATAAAAAATTACTTTCTGCTCTTTACTCAACCCACTAAAAAAACTGCATGCATCTTTAAATTTTAGTGGCTCCAGCAATATCTGTTCTGTTCTTCTTCCGTAAATTGGGGATTTATGCCCTAACAGGGATTCCATCATTGAAATTGATGAGCCGCAGAGTACAATAAAAGAATGCGTTTTGCTGAAATGCTTATCCCAGTGTTCCTGAAGTATGGAGGGCAGTGCTTTGTTGGATTCAACCAGATAAGGAAATTCATCAAATATTGCCGGAATCTTTTTCTTAGCCAAATAACTAAATAATGCATCATAATTTTGAAAAGGATTAAGTTTCAATATATCATCCTTAAAAAATTCAGCAATTTCCTCGCTCATCTTCTCTAGCTGATCTTTAATAGATTCCTGCCTTGCTACAAGGTACAGTGCCTTGTGCTTTCTAGCAAATTCATTTAGTAACTCAGTTTTACCGACTCTTCTCCTGCCATAAAGAATAACAAGTTTGGGCTTTTTCTCTTCATACAGTTTCTCCAACAGTTCTATCTCTTTTATCCTATTTTTGAACATAGTATATCACCAAGTATACTACTTTGAAGTATACTATTTAAATGTTTCGTTTTTACAACAAAAGCCACTTATTAAAGTTTGGCTTTATATTAAGAAATAGAAAAAAAGTAATTATTCTCACTCGGATTTAACAGCTCCGGTATGCTTGCTCCTGTAAACTTTTGCAAACGAAGGCGTAACAACAATATAATCCTCGCCAAACCCAGCAATATCCCCATCAATTGCATCGCATGTTTTCTTAAGCTTGTTTATTGCCCTTTTAAGATCTACTAAATCCTTATCTTTCAGTGGCCTTATATTAATCAAGGCAATGGTATATCCCTCCCTTAATGAATCAAGAATATCCTTGATATCAGAGAAGTCCTCAATAACAAACGGCCTTACAATAATATT
>CAZLRI010000490.1:0-1845 GCA_964561745.1 uncultured Pseudobdellovibrionaceae bacterium
TGCCCTGTAATTGCTTCCGTGATACATTATCTGTGGCCAAGCACAGAATATGCAATTATAAGGACAGCCTCTTGAGGCAAGCACCTGAACACTTGGTTGAGGTATCCCTCCAGGACAATCATGGTACTTGTGCATTGGCAGCTGTTCCCTTAAGGGCCAAGGCAATTTGTTAATATCCCCTAATGGCCTGTTTTTGTTTATAATAATTCTTCCTTTATCCCTATAAATCAATCCAGGAACCTTACTTAGCTTATCTTTGTTTTTAAGGCAATTAACAAGCCCAAGTAATGTAAATTCATATTCGCCAACAAGAACAAAATCAATAAAGCCATTTTTTTCTAAGAATTTTGGATCTCTTATATTCATGTCTAACCCGGCAAAGGCAATCTTTATACTATTCTCAAGCTTTTTAATCTTCAATGCCCACTCTAAGTCTGTCTTTAAAGAAGGTGTTGATACCTCAAGCAAGACAATATTTGGCTTATAATCCTTAATTTTAGCTAAGAACTTAGTATCACTTATGCCTTCTGCAATAGCATCTATGAGTAAAATATCAATCCCATTCTTTTTAAGCAGGGATGCAGCATAAGCCAAAAAGAAGGGAAAGGGCATATAATCCTCTTCTTCTGGTATTTTCAGATGTGGCCACCTGCTTCCAGCCTTAACTCCTTTTATTCCATTAACAGTCCATGGCGGATTTGCCAGTAAAACCCTCATTTATAAATAAACCCCCTTTAAGTACAATAAAGTGTTACTATCAAAATATTTAAATAGATTTGTATACTGTTGGCAATATATAAGGGGTAGTAAATAAAAATAGATAGATAAAGATGAAAATAGCAATAATCTTTCCGCCATACAACCACAAGAAATTTTCTGAGAATTTAGAGGTTGTGGATGAAGAGTTTGGAGTATACCCTCCTCTTGGGCCGGCATATGCTGCCGCAATATTAGAAAAGGCAGGTCATGAGGTGATTTTAATAGATGCTAAAGCCCTAAAACTCTCCAAAAGAGAGGCTTTAGATAGAGTAAAAAAATTTAATCCAAATATTATGGCTTTTATGTTAACAACCTATATATTTCATCAGACACTTAGCTGGATAAAATATCTTAAAAGAGAGGTTAATGTTCCAGTCATATGTGGTGGCCTTAATTTAGCATATTATCCAAAAGAAACCTTATCACATAAAGAAATTGATTTTGGAATAATAGGATCTGCCAGGGAATCATTGCCAAAGCTTGTTAAGGCAATTCAAAAAAACAAGGATTTCAGTAATATAAAGGGAATATGCTACAGGAAAAATGGAAAAGTCTTTGTTAATATGCCTGATTCATTTCATGATGAAATAGATAAGCTACCATTTCCTGCAAGACATTTGTTGCCTAATGAGAAATACTATCAGTTTATATCAAAGAAAAAAAATTTTACTATAATGCTCACAGCAAAGGGCTGCCCTTATTTATGCACATTTTGCCCAATAGGCAGAATGCCTTATTCAGAAAGAAAGGTTGAAAATGTGATGAGGGAAGTTGAGGAATGTTACAAAAAATATCATGTTAGAGAAATAGACTTTTTTACTCCTACATTCACAGTAAACAAGAAGTTTATTTTTGAATTTTGCAATGGACTCAGAAACCTAAGAAAAAAAGGAATAACAATTGATTGGTCTTGTAGGTCAAGAACTGACACTGTTGATGAAGAAATGCTGAAAAATATGGCAAGTGTAGGCTGCAAAAGAATATACTATGGAATAGAATCTGGCAATCCAGAAGTCCTAAAAAATGTTAATAAATATATTAAAGCTGAAAAAATAAAAAAAACAATTAAGCTAACACAAAAATATG
>CAZLRI010000491.1:0-1837 GCA_964561745.1 uncultured Pseudobdellovibrionaceae bacterium
CATGTTTTGTTGATGTCCACTCCTCAGAATTGATGCAGAGAAAGGGCTCGCTTAAATTAGTAAAGGGCGTGCAATTAGTAACATACCCATGGTCTGTAATTGCCAGAATACTATAACTCTTGCTCTTGTACAAATTCACAACTGTTGTTAGAGAGCTATCTCCGTCACTATTTGTCGTATGTGTATGGGTGTTCGTCTTTGCCCAAAACGGAGTATAAGAAATTAAAATATTAATGGTTAAATTTCTTTCTTCACTTACTCCAAAATTTGCTCCATCAGAGCAGTTTATCTTCCACCGATGATTCCCATTAGGCAAAGAAACAGAAAAGGTTGTGTTTGCTCCAGAAATAACAGAAGAATTGCTTGCAGATTCTGAATCATTGACGAGCAGTTTGCAATCCAAGCTTGCTGCCCTGCTGTCTGCTGCATTAAAGATGAAGTTGATTATGGAGCTCGAATTTTCCATATAACTTTCAGCAGGAGAAACCGAATTTATTGTCGGAGCTAAAATATCCCCTATAATTGTCTTATTTGAACTGGCAAAAGAGCAGTTTCCGTCAATATTGCAAGCATAACAATTCCATAAAACAGAAGAGGTAATTTCACTAAGAGTAAAGGTTGTTGTGTTGGTTGTTCCAGAAATACTTCTAGCAGGCTCTGCTGGAGCCCATCCAAACTTGTCATAATAAGGGGTGATATTTGATAGTTGTGAAATGGATGAAGCAGAGCAGGTGATATTAATATTATATTCATTAGTCAAATAATTATCAACAGGAGAATCTAAAGTTACTAAAAGACTCGAAGAAGTTGAATTATCATAGTTCAGTGTGACATTATAAAGTTTATCATCAACAGCATCAAAATAAGTTTTATACTGAATATATTTTGAATTAATAAAATTCAATTCTTGGGGATATTCATAATAGCTTGAAGAAGTTCCGTTACTCCCTTCATAATCACTCCAGATTAAATTATCATTGCTGGTTCTTAATTGAAATTTTAAATTACTGCTTGTCCCATTGCGATTATAATGATTTAAAACTTCTTGAGAAGAAAGAGGCCGGTTATAAACAGCAACTTCATCTAATCTGCCTGGAAAATAATGCATAGCCGATAAACCAGCTCCTGCACCAATCATCTTTATATCAGTGTTATCAGCAAAATCATAAGAACTGGTTGTTTGAAGAGTTTTTTCCTGACCATTAACATAAACTTTATGATTTCCAGTTCCAGTTCCATTTCGAGTGTATACAATATGATTCCACTGATTTAAATTAACTGCATTATTCTCACTTTCAACAACCCAAGTATTTACCCCTGCAACTACAACAACATTGGTATGGCTATTTCCAGTACCAATTTCTAACTGAAAAGAACCTGCAGGATTATTTCTCCTAGTAGAATAAATAGCATATCTATTACTCAAACTAGTTGGATAAACCCATGCTTCAATAGTTAAAACATTTCCCAAGTTTAAACTGCTATCATGAGAAATACTAATATAATCATTACTGCCATCAAAAGTTAAAGAAGAATAATACTTTCCACTAGAAGCATAAATTATTCCCCCATTTTCTGTTCCATTATTTTCTTCTCCAGAAAAATCTTCAATAATCCCTGATTCTTCATTCATATGCATTAATAGAACATTACCAGACATATTTGCCCCAGAATCTGTTCCCTTATTATTTGGCAGTTCTCCCAAACTTCCATCTACTAAGCCATTCCAAGAAATATTTTCCCATGAAACAATAGAACCAGCATCTTTTACATTTGATTCGTAGGTTCCAGAATAAAATTCAGTGCCATTTACAGTAGAATTAGTGGCGTTTCCATT
>CAZLRI010000492.1:0-1836 GCA_964561745.1 uncultured Pseudobdellovibrionaceae bacterium
GGCACAAGCTGGCTTGACTGTAAGAGGTACATCTCAAGCAGGTGGGAAACCAGAATATAGTGAACCGACCATTCGCATTAGATGCGGTGGAAGATTAACGGATAAAAGCTACTCTAGGGATAACAGGCTAGTTCCGCCCAAGAGTTCATATCGACGGCGGAGTTCGGCACCTCGATAAACACCGAATGTCGAGGAGAGAGAAAAAGAATGTTCTCTCATATATATGATGAAAATCATGTGTACTAAATCAGCTCATAACGGAGAAAGCCATGATATAATTCGCGTTATATATGGTCAACACCGTGGGAAGTTTAGAAAGTAAATATTGGAATAAAAAAATGATTTCTTTGAAAAAAGAAATGCGACTTACTCCAAAACAGAGATCTTTTATTATTGGATCAATGTTAGGAGATGCAACAATGCGAATTGGTAAAAAAGCAAAAAATGCCAATTTTAAAATTGATCATTGCTTAGAACAGAAAGAATATGTGTTTTGGAAATATGAAATCTTAAAAAATTTTATACTAACTCCTCCAAAACTTAGTTATCGTACAACAAAAGAAGGAGTACGATATAAAAAGTCTTGGTGGTTTAGAACACTACGTCATCCTGTTTTGACAGAAATATATAATCAATTTTACACAACTGATTTATATCGTTGTGGAAGAAAAATTGTTCCAGATTTTTTAATTGATAGTATTAATCCTTTTATCATGGCCGTTTGGGTTATGGATGATGGATCATATAATCAAGGGAAAATCGATATAAGTACATATTCCTTTACTTTGCAAGAAATTGAGAAACTTTGTTTTATTATAAAAAATAAATTCAATATTATTATGCTTTATTATAAAGATAGAGATAAAGGATATAGAATGTATTGCAATAAAAAAGAAACTCAAAAACTTGTAGACCTAATTTGTTCTTATATCATCAAAACAATGAGATATAAGATAGGACTTTAATAACCCCGTAACGACTGGATCTTTGCAAACATGCAAAGTGAAGATAGTGGTTGCTTTAGCACTAGATGTTAAAATGACGCCATTATAATACGCTGGTACTTTAGAATAAATCTAAAATAAAGATATAGTCTACGCCACTAGTAATAGTGGGTTTACACATCCAAATTGGGTGAATGTATGTAATATTGTGGTCGGCTCACCTTAGCGCGGCGGTGGAGAAGCTGCCAAGCGTTTGGCTGTTCGCCAATTAAAAAGGTACGCGAGCTGGGTTCAGACCGTTTAGAAATTAATCACAGATTGATTTTTAAACAGTTTGAACCCTCAGAGGAAATGAAATTAAGGAATTTATGTTATACAATTTTTTTGTTTATGAAATTAATAGATAGAACCAATCAAATCACGGCGGTTCTCATTTAACTATGAGAAAGAAGTCGGGGTTATCGGTAAAATCCACTTTGTGGACAATACCGAGAAGAAATTTTTCTTCGTAGAGACTACAAACCGACCTTGTTTTTAAAAACAGGAAAGTATAGTCCGATGCGTTTAGCAATAAACGATATCATGCGTGAGACAGGTTGGTCTCCTATCTACTGCACTCGTTGATTCTTGAGAAGATTTGCTGACAGTACGAGAGGACCTCAGTGAACTAACCTCTGGTGTACGAGCTGTCCTGCCAAGGGCACTGCTCGGTAGCTAAGTTGGGAATGGATAACCTCTGAAAGCATCTAAGAGGGAAGCCAACTTCAAGATTAGGAATCGTTAAGAACCGTGAAAGATTATCACGTTGATAGGCTTTAAGTGTAAGCGCAGTAATGCGTTAAGCTGAGAAGTACTAATGTTTCGATTCCTGTTAAGAAATTTGGAAATCACA
>CAZLRI010000493.1:0-1834 GCA_964561745.1 uncultured Pseudobdellovibrionaceae bacterium
GGCTATCTAGCTGATTTTAAAAGAATACATAGTGGCCCTAAAAGATCTACACCCAGTTATTTATGGCTTGAGCGCTACTAAAATTTCCACCGAGGGTGCCAAGGTCGGTGAAGGTATAGTCCAACGCCCATGCCGGACTGCTCAGAGCAAGACAAGCCAAGACCAGGGTCATCAGTCGAAACAATTTGCGTGTATGGTTTGTTGCTTTCATCCTTTCCTCCAGAGTTATGTTTAGGCAGTTCTCCCCAAAATTAATACATGCAACAAATACGCCATAAGTTGATAGGTATAATATTAGCAATAATCATGACATGTTAGGTGGATTAGGGAGAATGATTCTTTCTTAACTGATGGATAAATTCCGGGAATCTGGTCCGCAATTCCGGAAATAGCACTGCGTCGTGGTACTTCCTGAAATGCCCAATTACGGTGAATCCTGCATTGAGCAAACCCACCCAACAACCATTTGCCTTGCCAATAAAAAGCTCTGGGATTATATGAATCCCATAGGATGTTGATATTCACATAAAATGGATTTTAACTACACATTATATGAGCAAATGAAATACCAACCAACCAAAGAACGCAAGGAGGCAATATGGCAAAAAAAGAACGAGATAAGATAATGCTTGCGGAGCATATCGTGGAGGTTAGGCATGAAGCGTCTGGAACATTTCTTGATGTGCGAGGCTATGTTGCTGACTATATAAGGGAAAAGAAATTATTCCCCCACTGGCAAATTGACGCAAATATCATTAATTTTCGAGATACTCCAGAAGGCATAAAAAAAGAAGCTGCCTTCGTTGGCTTCAAAAGCGCTGGGTATATTGCGTATGATCCAGAAACAAGAAATTATTTTCCTGACAGAGCTACTGCCTTCTGGAAAGCCTTGCAAGAAAATGGCCATTATAAAATACCGAATCCTTCAAGGCTAGGCATCAGAACTAAAATATTTATTCCTACGAATCAAAAATTTGATGAAATTAGCAAGTCGATATTTGCGACTTTTTACACTGAGAAGGCAATGAGATTAATCGGGGGTAAAGGAAAAGACGTCCAACTTGTCTTCGACCTGAATGAAGGCCAATTTGAAGTTAATTTTCGTTGCGGACCGATGCATGAAAAAGAAATTGAGAAACACCTAAATTTTGAATCTGAACATTTTTCCAAATGTGGCCTATTCATTGACTTGGACTACTATAAAACAGAGAAACTATCCCATAATGAAATTCCAAAATTAATGAAGGAAGCAGTTGCTTTCTCTTGGGAGAAAGCAGAAATAATTGCCACAGAGCTTGGGATATGATTCATGCCAATAAAAAGATTTACCATAGAACTGGATGACACAGTAGATCAGGCTTCCCCTACCCATGTTCCTGTATCTTTGACGCTTGCTAGGACAGAAAAGGCCAAAGACAATTCCACACCAGCAAGCATACCAACTCATTATGCAGAAGATAACGATACCGAACAGCAAAGCACATATCGAACCAAGCAAACAGGTCGCACTTTTCCAGATCTAATTACAGAGTTTATGGATAATCCCCGAGTAATGTCTACTATTTTGATGTTTGCTTCGTTTATTATTTTTGTGAACAAAATTGACATGATATCTAGTTTTAAATATCCATTAATTACGGGAGCTATCCTAAACCTCATCTGGTTTGTAGGCCCCGGATTGTGTAGCGTATCATCCAGGTTATTTGGGAAAAAATAATAATCGTATATCCTACCCTGCCCCTCATTTCAAACGTCATATGCAAAAGGAGGTTCTTCCGGCTGAAGCGTACTTTTTAAGTAAAAATGTGGTTCTTCCGGCTGACGCGTACTTTTT
>CAZLRI010000494.1:0-1830 GCA_964561745.1 uncultured Pseudobdellovibrionaceae bacterium
GTTATACACGACCACCTCTTTTCCCATCTTTCCCTTATTTGTGGGTAAAGATGAGAATCAAGGGAGGGGAAATAGTGAATTGGGTACGTTATCTGGATATGTATGTTTTTTTCAAAGATTAATCCTCTACTACCATAAAACATAAAAAAACGCAAAAAAGAGTTGGAAAGTAAAAAGCCCATGGAATCATGTCCCATGAGCTTTTTTAACAAGTTAATTATCACCGGAAACCACTAGAAATGCCAGCCGAACATACCAACTAACTCAAATTGAGGTCTGAAACCACCTTCAGTAATCTTTGTTTTTCTGGGTGTTCCTGAGCTATCAGTAAGTGTTGCGGTAAATGATTGTTGTATAATCAGGTTTTCAGTAGCATCAAGCGCTATAAATAAGCCTTTCCAGATAAAGAATTCGCAGCCTAATCCAATTGCCGGACCACCACCAACAGCACCGGCTTTGTTTGCATCTACTGAAGCATTAACAAAAAGCGCATGTCCGGTTCCTCCAAGCTTGGCGTATGGAATTATCTTTACACTTTCTGGCTGCCAGTTTGCATTGATAAAATACGGGAGTGTTGCTCTTGCAGCTAATGTGAAATCAAGGGCATGTTCACGCACTCCTGACTGAACCGGGAAAGTCCCTGCATCGTAGGTTACTCCATCATGTGTTACTGCACCGGCAACTCCAACGCCGCTTGTAGCTGTTGCATAATTGATCTGAAGGATTGGTCCAATCCAGTCAGCGATGTCCCATCCAAAAGTCAGACCAAATGCAGGATCAATTGGTCCATCAAATGTTTTGTTGGTAATTATGTGTTTGTCGTTTGTGACCTGCATCATACCCACATTAGCAGCAAGATACGGACCTTTATGCCATCCGGGTTGAGAAAAATCCGGTCCCCATGCAAACGAGGTTGCACTAACCAAAAACAGCGCACTAACAGCTAATACAACTAAAAATTTTTTCATATCCCCCCCTTTTTTTCGTATTCTTAATCGCATAGCTCTTATGTGTCAATTTGTATTCTTATTTTAAGATGTTAACTCTTTTTTTAAGGTCAGATAAGCACATGTCATCTCTGATTCCAAATCTGGTTAATGAAAAATCGTATTTTACTGGATCATCTGGCGATATCTTTGCAAAGGCTTCAGTGATCTCAATTGCAGTGTTAAGATTTGCCTGATTCCTTTTAGTAAATCCAAAGCATCGGGCTATTTTAAACATATGGGTATCAAGAGGGATTATGAGCTTTGATGCGGAAATTTGATCCCAGCCGCCTGGATCAACATTATCTTTTCTAACCATCCATCTTAGGAACAGATTAAGTCGTTTGCAGGCGCTCCCTTTTTCAGGATCAGGGATAAGTTTTAATTCTGTTTTTGTTGATAAAACATCATAGAGAGTTTTAAGTATAGTAGTGGGTGTTGTTTTGTGTTTATCCAAATTACTGAGAAATGCTTCTTTTATTGATCCGTGTTCAGTAATAATATGTTTTATCTGCAATAGTAGGTCTAATAAATCCTTGTCAGTTGTAAATCTGTGCTTAAATCCTGCAA
The DNA here is from genome assembly GCA_964561745.1 of uncultured Pseudobdellovibrionaceae bacterium. GTDB lineage: Bacteria > UBA10199 > UBA10199 > 2-02-FULL-44-16 > DYJF01 > CAZLRI01. The sequence continues at coordinate 1,557 of CAZLRI010000494.1, forward strand.
ACTGTTTTTTTATAGAAGCTTCTTTAGTGCTCATTAAAAATGAATATGGTGAGGGATTTATTTTATTAAGAACAATAGATACGCTTTTTAATATCTGCTGAATCCGTCCATATGCCAGAGAAGAAGCAATAAGACCCACGATTTCACGATCCTTAATATCATCGTAATTATAAAGGAACTCCAGAGGGTCCGGATGTACCAGATCTCTTTGATTAAAACAAATATAGATGTCTTCTAATAATTGTCTTTTCATACAGAATTCTTCATATTCCCA
>CAZLRI010000495.1:0-1816 GCA_964561745.1 uncultured Pseudobdellovibrionaceae bacterium
CTGTAATGAGCTTTGCCCTGAAAAGGCAATAATCATTAGAAAATCTTTTATAGCAAGATTTATAACCTCTATTAAAAAATGGATAAAAAGGTGATGAAATGATTCCAATAATAAAAGACCTTGATTTTGAAGGCAAGAAAGTTCTGGTCAGGGTTGACTTTAATGTCCCACTCGACGAGGATGGCAATGTAAAGGATGATGAAAGGATAGTGTCTGCATTGCCTACAATAAAATTCCTCCTTAAAAAAAATGCAAAGATTATTCTGATGAGCCATCTTGGAAGACCCAAGGGAGAGGTTATTGAAAAGCTAAAAATGGATGAGGTTGCTAAAAAACTCAGCGAGTTAGTGGATAAAGAGGTTATAAAGCTGGATGACTGCATAGGTGAGCAAATAAAGGAAAAAATAAATACAATGAAAAATCAGGAAATTATTATGTTGGAGAACCTAAGATTCCATGAAGAAGAGGAAAAGAATGATGAAAAATTTGCAAAGGGGCTTGCAAGCCTGGCAGAGGTTTATATTGATGATGCATTTGCAAACTCCCATAGAAATCATGCATCTATGACAACTATAACAAAATTTTTACCAAGCTATGCTGGTTTTTTGTTTGAGAGAGAAATAATGGTACTAACAAGAATAATACATAATCCTAAAAAACCATTTATTGTAATAATTGGGGGTGCAAAGCCAGACAAGATAGATGTGATAAGAAACCTTCTTAACATAGCTGATAATATAATAATAGGCGGTGTTTTGGCAAACACATTTCTAAAGGCAATGGGTGCAAACATCGGCAAATCAAAGTTTGATCCTGAATCAATGAATGATGCAAAAATTCTTTTAGCACAGTCAAAAGGGAAGATAGTTCTTCCCATTGATGCATTTGTTGCAAAATCCATTGAAAAAGGAGAGAACTCAAGAATTGCAAAGATTGATAAAATAACAGATGACTGCATGATTGGGGATATAGGCCCAGATACTATTGCGCTATACAAAAAAACACTAAAGCATGCAAACACAGTTGTATGGAGCGGTCCTCTCGGAGCATTTGAGTATGAAAAATTTGAAGGAGGTACTCATGAGATTGCATTGTTTTTATCAGGGTTAAAGACAAATGTAATTATTGGGGGAGGAGATTCTGCTGCTGCTATAAATCAGCTTGGTTTAGAAAGCGATGTAACATACACATCAACTGCTGGGGGGGCATTCCTGCAGTTCTTAAGCGGAAAAAAATTGCCAGCAGTAAAGGCGCTTGAGGAAAGTGCAAGCTGATTTTCTTGCTAAATATAAAAAGATTTAAAAATAAGGGGTTATCACTCGCTCGCCATGCACAACCTTACAGAGATAAAAGACAAGTTAATTGAAGAATCCTTCCCCGAGCTGAAGCATGAAAAAATATCAGTAGGATACAAAAAAAAATTCAGGGACGCACTTTTTGAATATGAAAGGCCTGGAAAGAAAAAGTATTTCATAAAGATCAATGAGCTGATGAAAAATGCTCCTATTCAGGCAATTGAAGCTGGCTTGGCGCATGAGATGGCCCATATAATCAGGGAACTAAAAAAAGGATTTTTCTCTTCTTGCTTTGAGGGCTTTTTATATAAATTTTCAGACAGGTACAGGATAGTTGATGAAAGGGACGCTGACCTTGTGATAGTTTTAAGAGGGTATGGAAAGCACTTGCTAGTATTATACAAATACCGTGAAAAATTAGGATTGCCTGTGTATGATGACAATGGATTGTCAGAATCTGAGGTTAAGAAACTTTTATCTATTTGCTGCCTTGGCTATAATCATGAAAAATTCTTAAAAGA
>CAZLRI010000496.1:0-1807 GCA_964561745.1 uncultured Pseudobdellovibrionaceae bacterium
CTCGTAGCGGCAACCGTAAGAATTGCCATCTATAAAACCTCACCTAGCCTCTCCTTAAAGGAGAGGAAGAAAGAGTGTCATCCTGAACTTGCCTGCCCGCCCCCGCCCGCCGCGCCTCCGAAACTGCCTGCCCGCCTCTGGAGGGTCGGCTCGAACAATCCCGATGAAATCGGGATTAAAAAGAAAAAACGTAAAATTTATATTTGGACCGTACTTATAGCACGATGGAGTGAGCGATGGGCAAGAAAGATTTCATTATTTTATTAAATTCATAAAGTACAGACTCTGCAATTACCGAATCTTCTTTTTGATCTGCCCAGTTAAACAACCAGCTACTTTGTTCTGTTTGAATCCTTAGTAATTTTCTGCAAACACTATCAGCAACAATTTCAGCTAGTAAAATTTTAAATTCTATTGAATTTTGACCATCAAAATTAGGTGCTGTCCCTAAGTAGCGGCTAACTGAAGGGTGTTTCCTTGCTATTTTTAGGAGATTCGGTTTCCCTTCAAAATCTGCCCACTGCGCTCTAAAGTATCCAAAGTCTTCATCAACAAGTTTAATCTCTATTTCTGGGCCAAACTCTTCCTTTTGAACGACTTTAATCAACGTTTTCGCTCCAATTCCATCTACGTGTGCACTAACTTCTATAGGTTTAGATACGATTCTTCTAGACTCAATCGTAATATCTGCGTAGGCATAGTTAGATCCGGTAACCGGTGTCAGAATAGGTCGTCTCCTTACAGGTAAGTCCATTTCATTTGTCGATGTAACCTTAACTTCTGTTTCTCTGTTAACGACTTCTGGAAATTTTGCATAGAGCTTGATAATTTTTCTGGTACCTTCCTTTATTTTGTATCTTTTATGTTCAAACTCTAGAGGTTCACTGAAGTTTCTTTCTTCTATCTTATTATCGACCACGTTGAATAGAGCCTCAGCTTTTGGCAACCCTTCACAGTTAGCTACTACACAAATATTATCCTCTATGTTCACACCCTTAACTTGAAACCTTCCATACAAGAGATCTGACTTTTTGGGGTGTTGTTGTAAGGGAAATGAGTCACCTGCGAACTCTACTGATTCGCTGTCTGATGACAGGGAAACATTACCATTCTCTCTCTTGTGCATTCGTTTGTTTACATAAAAACTAAAAGAACGAGTTTCCTCGATAGGAATATTGGCGTATGTAGGAAATATCAGTACACCTCTTTTGGTGAAAAATTCATTATCAACACTTTCGTCAGATGAAAGTTCTAATTCTTCGATCTGTTGTCTTAAAAATTTTGATGCCGCTTTTGCCAGATCATCTAATTTCTTTTTAGTTTCATTATTAGCTATTTGTTTCTCTTTTTCTGCTTTCTTCTCTTTTTCTTTCTCTATTAACTCCTGTAGTAATTTAGTAGGTAAATTGAGAAGCGCTTCAGTAAATGGATGTTTTCTGTTAAGGCCGTACTGCCGGTTTGGGTCAATGACTAATGAGGGGTTATCTATTGGATGTTTCTCGCCTTTAGCCCTGCGGTCGTCGTATTCTTCCAAAAGAGTATCTATATATGGACAATCAATGCGACCAAAAAAATAGTGTGCATCTTCATCGTTCTCAAAAGAAGGTTGTAAAAGGCTGCATTCGTGGATAGCTCTTTTACTTTTGACGATTAAGCCGGACTTCCTGAATCTTTGCTTATCTGCCGGATCCTCTAAAAAGGTTGCCGACTTCCATATTTCAACGACCGCTTCGGCTGGCGGATCAGAGGATACTTGATATTTTTCTTTTTTAACAATTTCGCCTTCTGGAAAACGATAGACAATTTT
>CAZLRI010000497.1:0-1800 GCA_964561745.1 uncultured Pseudobdellovibrionaceae bacterium
GGCTGACGCGAGGATGACAACAAAAAGGTATTACGACACAGTCTCTAGGTCAGGTGTTATAGATAAGGGGAAAAATAAAAATGAAAAATATAATTTTAGATGGCAATTCCTTAACGCTTGAACAGATTAAATTATTTTTGAATGAAAATAGAGAGATTGAGATATCGCATAGTGCATTAAAAAAGATTGAGAAATGTCGCTTGTATGTTGAGGAAAAAATCAAATCAGAAAACCCGCTATATGGTATTAATACTGGTTTTGGCATGCTGGCATCAAAAAGGATCAGTGATGCTGATCTGGAAAAATTGCAGGAAAATCTGATTGTTTCACACGCAGCAGGTATTGGCGAATATATTCAGGATGATCTTGCAAGATTAATTATGCTGCTAAGGGCAAATGTCTTGGCTAAAGGATATTCTGGCATAAAATCCGGAACTCTACAGACTCTTGTAAATATAATTAATAGTGGGATTGTACCATTAATACCAATACAAGGTTCAGTTGGGGCAAGTGGCGATTTATGCCCTTTGGCTCATGTTGCTTTGACGCTTATTGGCAAAGGCAAGGTGAGATATAAATCCAAAATAATAAACGCAATGGAAGCGTTGTCTGATGCTGGAATTTCTCCTGTGTCTCTTGCACCAAAAGAGGGGATAGCCCTTATCAATGGTACGCAGGCAATGGCTGCTTTTTTTGCCAATGCTGTTATTAAGGCTGAAAGATTAATCAAACTTGCAGATATATCTGGGGCTTTATCTCTTGAAGGAGATATGGGATCAGAGAAACCATTTGACGAAAAGATTCATAAGATACGCCCTCATCCGGGACAGCTTGCTACAGCATCAAATATCAGAAAATTAATTCATAACTCAGAGATAGTTAAGAGCCATAAAAATTGTAAACGTGTACAGGATCCTTATTGTTTCAGATGCATACCTCAGGTTCATGGTGCGGTTAAAGATGCGTTTAAATATGCAAAGTCTGTAATAGAAAGAGAGATAAATAGCTGCACAGATAATCCATTGGTTTTCTTTGAAGATGATGAGATTTTGTCAGGCGGAAATTTTCATGGTGAACCATTGGCGATTGCAATGGATTTGCTTGCAATGGCAATTGCTGAGCTGGCAAGTATTTCCGAACGAAGGGTTGCAATACTTTTAAGCCCGCTTGAAGGAGAACTTCCGCAAAAATATCTGGTGGAAAATCCGGGTTTAAATTCAGGTTTAGCGCCCATGCATGTTACAATGGCTGCTATAGTGTCTGAAAACAAAACTTTGTGCCATCCAGCATGTGTTGATACAATTCCAACTTTTGCCGGACAGGAAGACCATGTCAGCATGGGGATGTGGGGAGCAACCAAATTAAACCGGATTATTGATAATGTGGAAAAGGTTATTGCTATGGAGCTAATAGCTGGTTCGCAGGCTATAGATCTGGGTAATCGCTTGAATAATAAGGAAAATAAGCCCGGAAGCGGGGTGGCTAAAGCTTATTCAAAGGTTAGGGAATTGATTTCATATTTAGATGTAGATAGGCAAATATATATGGATATAGAAAAGGCTTATGATCTGGTTAAACATGGTGATATAATTGAATCAGTTGAATCAGCTGTCGGAGAGTTATTGATTTGAATATACTTGTAATTCAGTTAATTATGTGCTTTTACTTGCTACGTAAAAGCTTTAATTTTAAGCTATAACCAGCCCTTGGAGGTTATTATGGAACAACGTGATTTGGAGTTGATTGAAAAGTATGGAAAAGATGATCTGAAATTACGCAAATTATATGATGAACATTTGG
>CAZLRI010000498.1:0-1795 GCA_964561745.1 uncultured Pseudobdellovibrionaceae bacterium
CTGTTTGCATAAGAGTAATATATTTGCTGTCAATATCATTTCTACCTTAACAACAACATTTTTTTTGTTTGGATAAAATCACCGGCTCTTATTTGATAAAAAAATATCCCACTTGAAAGATTTGCTGCGTTAAATTCTATAGTATAATTGCCTGCTAGTTTTTCTTCGTTGACCAGTTTTGCTACTTCTCTCCCCAAAGCATCATAAATTATTAGGATAACATTGCTTTGTTTGGAAATATTTTATCTCCTTTGTTTAGGTATGATTATTATTATATCCGATAGTCCAAAAATACATATCAATTAATTTCATTGCAGGATATTCAGTATCGTATAATTCCATAATCTGATTCCTTGCTCTATTGAAAGACTCAATATTATCTAAATAGAATTCGAGCAATCTTTTAAATGATCCTAAACTAAAATTCGTGTACGGTCTTATGTCTTTTATTTGGCACCCATATTTAAAGAGACTATCATAACCTGGTGTAATGCCCAAAACACCTAAAATAATCTTAGTAACCAAAGTATCGCTAACTTCTAGGTTAGGAATGATTTCAGCACGATACTTGTTTACAATTTCTTCTTTCAAAGAAAAAAGACAATTCAGCCATCCCTCATCCGGATGAAATACAAAGTCATGTCCCCATAATTGTTCAAATCGTGGCTCCATAATAAGTTGCAAGACAGGTGTGTGTATTTCATAAGAATTCTGTAAAAGAAAACTTGAACGACAATACATCCCCCAACTTGCTAAATAAAATCCTAATTGCAGTGAATCCAATTGACGAATTTCAACCTCATTATTTAAGTGTTTTGTTTGGAAGTGAATGTAACAATTTTCCCATGATTTCGATCGGGGATGTTGATTATTTCCATCATTATTAAAATACGCCATGATTGTATTAGTTATTTCACACATCTTCAGCCCTTTATATTTATTTTACGCGTGTTATTTTTTTTAATAAACTTACTGAATTCAATAAAGAATATTTCATGATTTTATCATCGATTTTGGGAAATACTATTTTGTAACAGTAACAAAAGCACTTTTTCTTTAGAGTCAATGTTAATTAGTCGTACTTTTTGCTCTTCTTCAGTTAAACCTACAAGTGAGATTCTTCTTTCTGCTTTGTTATCACTCGTTATTTTTACAATTCCTTTAGACTGCAAAGATTCTAACTTTTCATCAAGTTGAGTTCTATCCCAGCCATCGAGTTGTCTTAATAATTTAGACTGTTGTGCTAATTTATCAGTGGGAAGTTCCAAATGTCTTTTCATGGGTTCTCCATCATATTTTTATTCTTTTTTATTGTTTCTTAACTAAGGTTAGCAATAAATCTAATTTTTTCAATACCTTCAATGCAAAATTTTTATTTACGTGTTAGTGTCCACTCATCACTGACACTTTGTGTTAAATGACTATTTAAGTCGATTGTTAAGCGCAATGTATCGTTGCTAACATTTCCAACAAGAGTATGTTGTTCCCCTTTAATAACACTTACCCCTCCTCCGCCAAATCTACCCCGTACTACGAGTTTTAAAATAAATGCTTGTGCTGATAACTCATACCCGTCAAACACGCCATTCTCAATGCTTAGTTCTCGATATTCGCTATATGGAGGTCCTTTGTAATCCAAAACGCCTTCAAAACTATTTGCTGTCAAAGCATTTAGTTCCACTTTAATAAGGATTAGTTTGCTTGTGACATTCCTACCGCTCCACACTCCGTTGATTTTATCTTTCATAACACTATTAATGATCTGCCTTTGGTCTTCATTAAAATATTGCTTCGA
>CAZLRI010000499.1:0-1781 GCA_964561745.1 uncultured Pseudobdellovibrionaceae bacterium
TATTGGATTATGACAATGCCTTGCGCGTTATGTTCGAATCCGAGCGCGGTCAAATCCTTCGGTTTGTCGTGCAATTGGAATGTCAATTTGTGGAAGATGGCGAATGGGTTACGATTGTCAGATACGACACTGCGCATGGATATGCCCATCGCGATATCATGCGCCCGAACGAAAAAGAAGAAAAGACCAGAATGTCAGTGCAGGATAATAACGAAGCCTTTACAATTGCTATGGAAGATGTGGTTGAAAAGCGATATGATTATCGCAGGAGGTACAAGAAATGGCTAAACGAAAAGTAAAAAACGAGGTTGTCGAGCGCAATGTGCGTTTGACAGGCGAGATTATCAAATATATTTTGAACAATCCAGGCATGCTCGAAGTTCTACCAGAGAAATTCGAGTTGGTTCTTTTACCTGAGGATGATCCAGAAGTCCGCCAGTTAAATCTTGATTTGCTTGATAAATATGGAAGTGAGGGCAAGCCAATTGTGTTTGCGCGCATCAACACGCACGCCATGACAGCGATGGCAAAGCCGAGTATCTTTGTGCCGGTGGCAGCGTAAGAGATGATGGTGACCAGGTTCCTAAGGTTGTAACTACAGACGTGTACCCCGAAGGGGTATAAAAGGGATGAACACAGATGAGTCCACTGAAAAAACTGACCGCCAAGAACACTGCTTTGCCTTATCCACCAATTAAAGGCCCTCGGGAATTTTGCCTGTTGCGCCTGGTGGCTTTTTAATGCTTCTATGATTGTGGTTTTGTCAATAGGTTTGTTGATTGGCGCATTCTATACTCAAGATTGTCAACCGGCATATAAATCCGCCCATTAAACACACCAGTCTCGCAGAATCACGAGTTGGGTGCTTATTCTAACTGATTTGTTTAGGAGGCTATCTATGAATTTCTATAATCTAAAATCAATATTTGCCGCAAATAAGAAAACTTTCTTAATGCGCTCACCTACAGAATCTTTCTATATTATTACTCAAAAAAGGGATAAGCCGTATATTCAACCTGCCCTTGAAAAAATTGAGTTCAAAACAGAAAAGCCCAATGTAATTCTTGTCTCTGCCGTCGGAGCAACAGGCAAAACAGCATTAGCACAGGTCTTATCATATGAAACAGGTTTGCCAATATTAGATTTGAGTAAGAATAAGGCAGTTGGAGATAATACTCTGACTGGTATAATTACTACATCCTTCAAAACTGAAGATCTTAGTTCAATATTTGCAGGACTTGCTAGTAGCACATATGGGATAATTATCGATGGTATAGACGAAGGACGGTCAAAAGTTACTGCAAAAGCCTTTGATGCATTTTTAGATGACATTTGCCAGTTATGCACTGGTTCAACCGGCACAAGTTTCATTTTACTTGGACGCACAAACATTCTTGAAGATTATTGGGTATATTTTTCAGATAAGGGAATTTATCCTGGGCTAATTTCAATTTTGCCCTTTGATCTAGCCAGTGCTGAGGAATATATCGATCAATATGTTGATGTTCAGGAAATAAAGAATAGAACTCAATATGATGATGCTCGCAATTGCATTCTAAAAATGCTGAGTAGTGCATTTATCAGCAAGGACAATAAAGATTTCCAGTCTTTTATAGGTTATCCTCCCGTTCTTGATGCAATTGTCACGTTGCTAAATAAAGAACAGAATTTTCACAGACTTCTAACGCAAATTGAAAAATCCGGTGGGCACGATGTTGAAATTGAGCTATTGGACCGAAAAGCAAACTAGATTCTTCAGCGAGAAAAAAGTGAGAAGGTTA
>CAZLRI010000500.1:0-1780 GCA_964561745.1 uncultured Pseudobdellovibrionaceae bacterium
AACATCGATTCAGGCCTTTTCGGTGTTGAGCCTGATTGGTGCAGGCTGTCACCGTATTTCGGAAATTGCCGGCAGATTAGGCAAACCGGCCACCCAATTGTCTCGCCTGCTGGGTTTTCTGATCGATCTGGGGTATATCAGAAGAGAAATGCCTTTTGGTGAGTCGGTCCGTTCAACCAAAAAAAGCCTCTACAAGATCGACGATCCTTTCCTGAATTTCTATTTTACATTCCTGGTTCCCAACAAAAGCAGGCTAGAATTTGGTTTGGTTGACCAGGTTTGGAATGATATCAGAGGCCAATACGACCAATATCTTTCCAGCTTATGGGAAGATCTTTGCCGAAAAGTCATTCCTTTTATGCTGTTTGAAGGCAAACGATTTAATCCTGCCGCCCGCTGGTGGGGGAGCGGTATGGATGGAAAGCCGATGGAATTGGACCTGGTGGCGGAGTCAATTGATAAAAGTACTATTTTGCTGGGTGAAATAAAATGGCAGACGAAGACGTCTATTGCGGCGCTTCAACGAGAGTTGGAACAAAAAAGCAAAAACTTTCCTTTTGCTCAAAACAAGAGCATTATTAAAGCGCTGTTTCTTAAAACGCCGGGCAAGCATGTTGCCGACGAATCGATGCTCATCGTCTCACCCGAACAGGTCGTCTGCTCCAATTCCGAGCGATGAGCGGTACCGCCTTCTTGAACTTGAAGAATTAAAGGAACTTTTTGAGACATATATTGCCCACGCCCTTCCCCCATTTCATAGTAACATAAGGAAAGAGATTACCAAGATGCCCAAAATATTTTTCTTAGATACCGGATTGAGAAATTTTGCCCTTAGAAATTTTACAGAATTAACCTTCCGTCCTGACAAAGGTTCATTATTTGAAAATACTATTTTTATTCAACTTTATAAAAATTTAAACATAACAGATCAGCTTTTTTTTTGGAGAACTATATCCAAAACAGAAGTGGATTTTATTCTTACAGGTGAGAGAAAATGGGCCTTTGAGGTTAAACCTACACAAGACAGCCGTTTGACTCCTCCTCCCGGATTAAATGCCTTTTTTAAACTATATCCGGACTTTTCAAATGTTGTTGTTACCCTCAATCGATTTGTAAGAGGTAAAGGGGTTTCATATCTGCGGGGATGGATGATATAGGAAAATGATGTAAAAGAAATTAAAAGTGACCACGAGTGAAAGAATGATTAAATATACCCAACTTCCGGAAAATATAGGGCTTCTATTGACCAGGGCGGGAGCATATCTGAAGTCGAGATCAGACGTATCTTTTGCCTATCTCTTTGGTGGTCTTGCAAAGGAGAAGCCTACGCCCTTAAGTGATGTTGACATTGCAGTCTATCTTTCAGAAGATGAGAATTATATTGAAAAAAAAATGGAAATTCTCGGCAAACTGATGGAACTCCTTGAGACCGATGAGATAGACCTCGTAATATTGAACACAGCCCCCCTCACACTTAGGATGAAAATATTGGAAAGCAAAAAAATCATCGCAGATAATGATCCTTTTTTAAGACACGGTTATGAATCCCTGACCATGAGGAAATATTTCGACTTTTCGATAAAGGAGATGGAAATACTTGAAAGGAGGTTCTTTCATGGTTGATAAATCACTCATCCTTAGAAAGCTGGCTGAACTTGAGGAGTGCCTGGAGCAGATAAAGGAATATTCAGATATAAATGCGATTGTAGATGTTTTAAAAGAAAATGGTGAAACTAAAGCTTAACAAGGGTCAAAAGTAGACTTGACCCCTAAATTGTAA
>CAZLRI010000501.1:0-1779 GCA_964561745.1 uncultured Pseudobdellovibrionaceae bacterium
CTAGAAGAACTTTCAAATAAATTTTTTAGCGTCGTGTCAAAGAATAATTGTAACTCTCCTTTACATCAGGAGATATTAGAGATGATTAAACTAATTTAGTTATGTTCGATCGCAATAAAAAAAGGTGACAAAACAAGATCATCTTATTTAACGAAATTAGAGAATCTGATTACTAAATCTCTATTAAGAAAAGGTATAGATGGAATAGGTAGAATATCTGCTGAATGTCCACGACTTGATGTGCCTAGAAAAGTTTTAAAAGAAGGACAATTTGGAAGCAAAGATAATGTGGGATATAGTCGTGATCCTTTTAGAGAAATACCTGATTCCAGAACAAGAATCAATCTAACATTTGCTGCAATATTATATTTATTACGTGCTTATTCTCGTGTGTCAGCTGCAGAAAAAGATGAACGTAGCATTGATCTTGTAAAATGGTCCTTAAATGATTGTTTTCAATCTTATCAGATTACTTGGCGCCTTTACCAAAACTCTGGATTTTGCCACCACAAAAAAATGATTCCAGTAGTAATTATTATAAGGAGGTTTATAATGAGATTAAGGGCAAGATAGTATTAAACAGATCTATCAAAGTAAATGCCAATTTTTACTGATATTAAATACGGTATAGGGACGATGAATAATACAGATAATCGTAGTGTAATTCCAATCGATATCGGGATGTCTTATATTTTTTAATGAAATAAAATAATCTCATAAATAGAGAAATATCCATGCCCGTGTGCCCCACCAGCTTGCTGTAGGTTTAAAATAATCTATCCATTGGGGCAGATGAGGCGTTTACCGCCCACAAAATCCAAGACTATTAAATTAACAAATAAAAAAGGCAGAACCAATGAATTTATGGTTCTGCCTTAATCATGCGTCAGGAGGGCAGGCCTGAGCTACGTTAAAATGTATTTCAGAAATTATATTTCAAACCGATCAATAATCGCATTTCGAATTCAGGCTGGTTGATAGCTTTATCGGCGTCATCATAAGTATAATCATCCCGTTCATTACCGGTTTCACCATCGGGGCTGTATGAGGTGTCGTGCCCTTTAAGCTCAGCCGCCGGTAGATAATCCACTCCGGCATTGACCATCAAATCAAATTTGGGACTGATGGCAAAGGCACTTTCAAGCCCGCCGGCGAGATTGCTAAAATGACAGGCTATTTCCGAGCCGAAACCGTCTTGAGACCCAAAAGCAAGACTAAGACCCACCTTTGGTTTAACCGGATTGTTAATTGGTACCTGGGCATTACTTACTGCTATCAGGAATACCAGTACAATCAGGCATATGGCAATAAATTTCCACATATTCGACCTCCATTAGCAAATAAGCCATCCGCCTGGATGGATGGCTAAAAAATAAACATCCGCCTAAGCGGATCAGAGAGATTTAAACTGATTACATCCCCTCTATTCGGCAGGTGAAGAGGTGGACTTTAAGAAAAAGATAAATAAACGGCTAAGCCATTTTCAGGCGGGGAGTTATAGGAAATATTCCATTGCAAACATGGCAGGTTCGTCAAATAATTCTGCATTAAGTAGGGGCGAAGCATTCTCTTTAATTTCATGTTAACTATTAAATAGTTATTGCCATGAATGCTTCGCCCTTACGAAGAATATAACAATATAATTCTTACGGTTCAAAAAAAAAGGCGGGTCCGAAGACGGACCCACCCTGCAATTCATTCAGCTACACTCATTGTCGAAAGTTAAGACTTTCGACCTTGTATATTAGCAATTGTTTGAAGAATAGTGTAAATTAGAAA
>CAZLRI010000502.1:0-1768 GCA_964561745.1 uncultured Pseudobdellovibrionaceae bacterium
TCGATGCCTTAATTAAAAAAGTGTTTCCAGTGGCCAGAGCATAAGGCAGAAACCAGAAGGGAACCATAGCTGGAAAATTAAAAGGAGCGATCATGGCAAAGACCCCGATAGGGAGTCTTAATACTTCTCCGTCTATATCAAAAGAAGTCCCGATTAACTTATCCCCCTGCTGAAGTATAGGCATACCTGCCGCCACTTCGATATTTTCATAGACCCGTTTAAACTCCGCTATGGCATCAGGTATGGATTTCCCCATCTCAGAAACCAAGACTCTTGAAAGCTTTTCTTCATTGGCTCTAAGCAGTTCGTTTAATTTGAATAGAGGTCTTACCCGCCTGGCTACCGGGGTAGTACTCCACCCGGGATATGCCTCCGCTGCAGCATCAATAGCACGGTTTGCTTCTTTGGTTGTTGAAAGCGGAACTCTGGCTATTATTTCTCTGGTAGCCGGATTTTCTACATCCAGATACCCGTTATTTTTTGGCTCTATCCATTTTCCATTGATATAATTTTTCAAGACCTTTACTTCTTTTATTGGTTCTTCTAAAATGGCCATTGTTTATCTGTCCTCCTTTGTTATTAAGATATCTTTAATTTATAAGCGGCATAATTCTATAATATTTATTCTATACTTTCTCTAAATTAGAAAAAGCATCATCTAATACTTCTGAAGCTTTTTCTAATTGCTCTTCAGTTATAATCAAGGGTGGTTGAAGCCTTAATACATTCCCATATACTCCGCCTACTCCAATTAGTAAGTTATTTTCTTTGCAAATTTCTCTAATTTTGGAAGTTTCCTCTGATGCGGGAGTTTTATCTTTGTCTTTTACTAATTCAATTCCTATCATTAAACCCTTTCCTCTTACATCACCAATTAAACTATGTTTTTTTGTTAATTCATTCCTTAATTTAAATTTAAATTTTTCACCCTTATTAAAGGCTTTTTCGGAAATTTTCTCATCTAATAAAAATTCTATATTTGCTAAAGCTGCTGCACAAGATACGGGATTTCCGCCAAAGGTCGACAGATGGTCACCCGGTTTAAAAGAACTGGCAATTTCATCTCGAGTAATAAAAGCGCTCAAGGGGAATCCATCTGCTATACCTTTTGCCATAGTCATAATATCTGGTTCCACACCATAATGTTCAATTGCGAAAAATTTACCAGTTCGTCCAAAGCCAGATTGAACTTCATCAGCAATAAATAGTATCTCAAATTCATTTAATATTTCTTTGACTTTCTTAAAATATCCTTCAGGTGGGACAATTATTCCCCCTTCCCCCATTACAGGTTCTGCAATAAAGGCAGCCACTGAACCACTCGTTTGAAAATCAATAACATCTCTTAAGTATCTGGCACATTTTAAATTACATTTCTCTTTTTCTAACTCAAAAGGGCATCTATAACAATTAGGAGTAGGAGCGAAAGCAATCCCAGGCAAATAAGGACCACCTTTATATTTTCTTTTTCTATTTCCCGTTATACTTAAAGTTGCATTTGTTCTACCATGAAAAGAGGCTTGCAAAGCAATAATTTCATATTTATCAGTAAATTGTTTAGCTATCCTTAAAGCTCCCTCAATTGCTTCGGCTCCGCTATTTGAAAAAAAAGTTTTTTCTAACCTTCCGGGAGTAATTTGGGATAATTTTTCAGCTAATAGAGCTACTGGCTCAGAATAATATACGTAGGCACAACAGTGAACTAACTTATCCATCTGATCCTTTGCGGCTTGTATTACTTTCGGATTTCTATGCCCAGCATTTACAA
>CAZLRI010000503.1:0-1764 GCA_964561745.1 uncultured Pseudobdellovibrionaceae bacterium
CACACTAATCACTTTTTATTATTCAGGATGTTTTTTATCTCCTGATGGAAACATCATAGCAAAACAAAATGAAAATCTTATGAACAAGAAAAGATAGGCAAGAAGTTAATTTTTAAATTTAATAAGGAAAGGAACGTAATGTTTTTGTCCTGCCCGGGATTATCTGCCAAACCTCCGCTGTCGCTGATCATATGAGCGTAGTGCACGCAGGAAATCTATCTTCCTGAAAGCAGGCCAGTAGGTATCACAAAAATAAAATTCTGAATAAGCACTCTGCCATAAAAGAAAGATACACATGGCACTGTTGTAACCTTTTTCCCGGATAAGGAAATTTTTGAAGAAATTGATTATAAATATGAAATCCTGGCTTCCAGGATGAGAGAAATGGCTTTTCTCAATAAAGGTCTTAAGATAACGATGATAGACCGCCGAGAAGCACCGGAAAAGAAAGAAATATATCAGTTTAATGGCGGTATCGTAGATTTTATAAAGTATTTATGCGAGAAAAAAGAAGTTCTTCATAAAAACGTTATCTATATAAGAAACCAGGACGAAGGCCACGAGGTTGAAGTTACCATGCAATATACCCTCGGTTATAACGAAAGCATATTTTCATTTGCCAATAATATAAATACGACAGAGGGCGGTACACATCTGGTTGGCTTTAAAGGTGCCATTACAAGAACCATAAATTGTACCAATATTGTTTGACGCCAATAAAATAGTCTGGGTTGGCGGATTCAGGGTAGATGAAAGAGTTAAGATAGATGCATCAACAAAAAAAATATTGCATATAAAAATATTTGAATCACTCCCTCTTTGCTACCACCAATCGAATACACGGTAAGT
The DNA here is from genome assembly GCA_964561745.1 of uncultured Pseudobdellovibrionaceae bacterium. GTDB lineage: Bacteria > UBA10199 > UBA10199 > 2-02-FULL-44-16 > DYJF01 > CAZLRI01. The sequence continues at coordinate 850 of CAZLRI010000503.1, forward strand.
GAATTCTTTAAAATCTGTTCAAAACCCAGAAATTTATAAACAGCAGTATTGCTTATTGCCTCTAGAGAGTTATCCTCCCATAGCATTTCCGTGCTATACTGCCAATTACCTTATTTATATATTTGCACATTTATGCTAAAGTATAATTTATGTCTGTAAATACTTTAGAGGTTAGCAAAAACACAGAAGAGTACAGGTGCCGAAAACCCCAGTACAGCCCATATTATCAATGTATAGAAGATAACTATGAAATATTCGAAAGGGTCTATGAGAGAAAATACCAGGAAAAATACGGATACTTTAGATCAATTGTATCAAAGGTAATATGTCAGTATCTTGATTGCGGCATTCTTCATAATGGTTTTGCCCGTGTCAAATGCCATGTCTGTAACCACGAGTATTTGCTTGCCTTTTCCTGCAAACGGCGCCATTTCTGCCCCTCATGCCACGCGAAAAGGGTCGTCCAGTTTGGGGAATGGGCCTGCTCAGAAGTACTTAAAAATGTTCCTCATCGCCATTTTGTATTTTCAATACCTAAAATAATAAGGATTTATTTTTTATTTGACAGGGCTCTCTTAAAAGAGCTTTCAAAAATTGCCTGGGAAGTACTTGCCCTTTATTATAAAAATACAGTAAATAAACAAGATGCAGCACCTGCTGCGGTTGCATCCATACAGACATTTGGTGACTTACTTGGCTTTAATCCGCACCTTCATATACTTTGTGCAGACGGCTGCTTTGGTAAAAATGGCATGTTCTATGCAGCAAATATAGATTTAGATGCAGGCTGCCTTGAACCCCTGTTTAGACATAAGATACTGTCCATGTTAAAGAAAAGGGGACTGATTACAGACAGGGTAATAGAACTTATTTTATCCTGGCGCCACACAGGTTTTAATGTATATTGCACAGACA
>CAZLRI010000504.1:0-1763 GCA_964561745.1 uncultured Pseudobdellovibrionaceae bacterium
TTCTTTTTGTCTTTCCATAATTTTTCGACCCATTTCCAAATATAACAGAATTAACTCACGATTAACAGAGAGGGCGGTTTTGATACTGGTTGCGTGAATTTGTGATTTTATATCTTCAACAAATCGTTGATATTCTGCAGAGCCAGAAGGTAATTCAGTAATAATACGCGTCAGTTTGTTTTGTTTTGAGCTTTTTTTATTTTTCCCCATCTTCAACTCCAATTGATTGCATTAAGTAATCAGTAACTGATTTTTTTCTTTCCATTGCTTTCGGCATACAAACAGAAATAATGGAACACATCCCACACCTTCGACTATATAGAGCCTTAGGAGTTTCACCCTCTTTAATAAGTTCGTGAACTTTAGCCGCAGCCTCAATTGTTTCTTTGCGCAGCTCTTCCGTAAATTCAACATCAAGCCGGCGATGCGTTTTGCCGTAAAAGATTGCTCCATTTGATATACTGCAACCAAGCATCTCTTCCAAGCAAATGGACTGGGCGCAAAGTTGGACTTTATCACAATTATTTTCTTTTGGTTTGCCGCGCTTATATTCAACTGGAAAGGGTTCCAATTTTTTTCCATTCTCCGATCTATGGAATTCAACAATATCCGCTTTTCCATTTAAACCCAACTTTTCAGATCGAAGAGGCATGCCGCGCTCAATCCTCACGCCGCCTTTTGTTTCAAATTGTTCTTCATGTGCCTTTTCATGCATAACACGACCTTCAGCAGTAAAAAGATTCTCTTCCCAAACCTGCTCGATGTGAATCAAGGCACACTGCCGCTGACAAAATAAAAAATGCTGAAGTGCGGAGAGCTGTAGAAAGTCGTCATTAGAATACATTTTGTTCAGGCCAAACTATTATTTCTATTCCACTTGGCATGTCATCTTTTCTTATTTCAACTGAATAATCATTACTGCATCGTGGTAACTCGGTTTTTTTTGTAACTTTTACGCGTTCAAATAATCTACCTGACAGCTCATTACCCAAATGGCTAGAATGCTTAAAAATTACAAGTTTTCGAGGATTCATCTCTCCTCTGGCTGCAGCTCTATCATGTTCAAAGGCATTAATTAATCCTTTCCATAATAATTTAAGATCTGTTTCAGAAAATTTTGTCTTTTGTGCATCCACCGCTGAAACAAAACCATGCATTCTATAAAGAGCATATGGAACCGTTGCTTTCCTGCCAAACGTTGAAGCATGTTCTCTTTTTTCCTGTTTTTTTGCGTCCTCTTCTCTTGTAACTGCACATCTTGTGATAGAGTGTTCTGCCTGATATATTCTGTCTTCAGACCTAGAAAAAGTAAATTGCACAGGACCTCTTACTGCTCCAGCCCCCTTATCTCCAGTTGATAATACTGCACCAAACGTTCTTATATCAAAATAGTTTTGACATAAGCTCTCTTGCCTTTTCTTCGGTGTTTCCCCTACTGTCTTATCAATAAGGTTATTTAAAACCTGATCTTCCCTAATAAATATATCAAACGGAGCTTCTAATTTCTTCTCAAGCATAACATAATTACGCACCTTTCTTTTAATGCAAACATCTGTAATCAGACCTTGCTGATTTTCTACATCAACACGCGGCAAATTTACCTGATCTGGATCTCCATTGGGGTTGCCATCCTTTACGTCAAATAAAAACACAAAATCGTATCGGTTTTTAATTGGTTCACACATATTATTCCTCCTCATTGTTGTTGGTTTTTTTATTAGTACTAAATTTAAATCATCGTCTGTGAGATTGGTGGGGGGAGG
>CAZLRI010000505.1:0-1760 GCA_964561745.1 uncultured Pseudobdellovibrionaceae bacterium
TATTTCTCCGCATTCGTTGCATTTATCTGCGTGGAAACCCAGTGCGCTTGTCCTGCACCGTTTGATATCCCTCATCACCTTACGTTGCCTCGGCGTCGTGGAGTGTTTCTGTCGGTACTCATTCCCGTAGCGCCTGAAAATATCTGCAACTTCAGCGGCCATTACTTGTCTCAAATATGGTTAATTATGTTATTTTATTTTTTCCTGCTTTCTGCTTACTCGAACACTGTAATCAGCAGAAGACAGGGCAATACAACATTTCAAGTTGGCACGGGCACCCCGTCCTGGCTTTCTGCTGGATTTAATTGTTGGGCTTTTGGCATATTAGCTTGCGGAATTGGCTGAACAACTACGTTTGCTACAAGATAATGCCCCTTCCCTTTATGGTTTTCAATAATTTTCATACAATTCGTACTTTGAAATGTAACCATTGTAGAGTGAAAAACAGAAAGAATAGCCTCTTGTAGATCATGATCAGCCTCAAGTCTTGTTACAACAAGTCCCTTTTCATTTGCCAAATCATATCCGATGGGCCGCCCATGAGTCCGGTGCTCATCAAAATTACCCAACCAGTTCGCAATATGACTTGCTTTAGCTGGTTCTCTACCCTGAAACATAAATTGAGCAAGCCATAATTCAACTTTCTCTTTTGCTAGTTTTATTGTTTGTTCGCAAAGATTTAAGTACCCAGGCGGCAGTGCCATGAGTTTTGGAGCCCACAAGTTCCCTAACATTGGATTTTCTTTAATTTCTGCCTTAGCTCTATCAAAGTCTTGAAGTATTGTATGCGCTGGAATTGTGATCTGGCCCCCATTAGGAGTATGAAGCAACATTTGTGGATCTATTGGACCAATTGCAGAGTGCTTACCCATGACGATTTCATCACAAGCACACGCTATCATTGTTGCTGCAGACATTGCATTCTGCGGAATAATTGCTCGAATAGTCTTATATTTAGCGCGTAGATATTGTACAATCTGATCTGCTGCTTCCAGAGATCCCCCTGGGCTATGTAATATCAGGTCGAGCTTGTCTCCTTTAAGTTGGTGAAGGCTCGCCATGAACCCTTGAATATCCTCCTGAGATACTGACAGAGCCGCTGATGGTATTGGAAAGGGACGTTGAATACCAAAAGAACTGAAATATATGACGGTATCTCGACCTGTTTTTTCGTTAAGCAACGCAAGATATTTGTGCCTAACACTATCTTGCCCTGCATTTTTTAGCGTATCAATTTCTCTTTGGATATAGTCACGAGTTGGCACCAGGCACCTCCTTATTCGATGTATGATTGTCAACCCAATATACAACTGGATCTATTGACTGCTCTTTGTCAATATATGAAGCACAAATAGAAGGATTAAGAAAATTGTTTTTCTGGTAAATTTTGAGAAGAGCTTTTAGCTCTTCATCATAGTTGCGGCTCTCTGTGCCCATTTTGTTGTCCCCCTTTGAATTTTTGCCCAACGAGTCTGCAGAAAAAGTCCATTTTTAGGCCATTTTTTGACTTTTTCTCAAAAATTTGCTTTTCTCTGATTTTTGTGAAAAGTATCATATACTTCTCTCAAATCATTTGTGGCCTTATATTTTGTTTTCTTCTATGCTTTCTATTGCGTTTTCGATTTTAAACACGTTAAATCGCATCGGTAGTAAAAATTGCTCATATTTTGACTTATTCTACAGGCTCAATGGGCGAGCTGAGCCAAGTCGGCCTAGCGGCGGGAGGCGACGTACGGTCGCCGACGGCGTTAGACCGGCGA
>CAZLRI010000506.1:0-1755 GCA_964561745.1 uncultured Pseudobdellovibrionaceae bacterium
CAAAAGACTTGGATGGAATGGCAAGCTGGATGAAGGTTCAGGCTCAGGAAGAAATGATACATGCAATGAATTTTTTTAACCATTTAAAAGATCGGGACGGGAAAATACAACTTCTTGCAATTGATAAACCAAAATCCGAATGGTCATCACCTCTGGAAGTATGGAAAGAAGCTTATAAACACGAACAATTCATAACATCAAAGATCAACACACTTACAAAACTTGCAACAGACGAATCAGACTACACAGCTTTGCCACTTCTACATTGGTTTGTGAACGAACAGATCGAAGAAGAATCATCTACATCTAAGGTTGCAAATACACTTGAATTAATCGGCAATTCAGGCGATGGCTTAATCATGCTGGACAGAGAACTTGCTGCCAGAACATTTGTTTATCCAACAACAGGAGGCGTTCAATGAGTATTCGTTTTAATATGGATGAGATTTTTGAATTAGCAGAGATGATTGAAACTAATGGGGCAAACTATTATCGAAAAGCAGCTGAAATATTCTCTGATCAGAATATTAAAAAATTACTATCAGGACTTTCTGAAATGGAAAATTCTCATAAGATTATCTTCCATGCAATGCGCACAGAGCTCAAAGAAAACGACAAAGCAGCTGTATCTGTCACATCCCAAGATAAAGATCAAGTTGCCCCTTATTTAAGAGCTTTGGCTGACAGCAAAATCTTTAATATAAAAGATCATCCATCCAAGAAGCTTAGCGGCAATGAAACATTGGCTCAGATATTCAACACTGCTCTTAACATGGAAAAAGATTCGATTGTTTTCTACCTTGGAATGAAAGAAATTATTCCTGAAAAATTAGGCAAAAACAAAATAGACGGTATTATTAAAGAAGAAATGAATCATATAATTATTTTAAACGAAACATGGGCTAGTTTAGCTAGTGCTTCGACAATTTAATTCTCGTTTGTCATTCCGGACTTGACCTGCCCGCCATCGCAAGTCCAATGACCTGAGCCATCAGGCGATGGCAGGCGGGTGCGAGATCCAGAGGCACTTGAATTATAACTGGATCCCCGCGTAGAGACTGTGTCGTAATACCTTTTTTTTGTCATTCCTGCGCAGGCAAGAATCCAGTAAAAACAACATGTTCTGGTTCCCCGCCTTCGCGAGAATGACAAACTATATTAGGAGATATCTTGAGCTACAACATATTTACAGATATTGCAGGAGTAAATCAGGCGTTATTTCAGATAACGCACGGTCTTTATATTCTTACTGCTTTTAAAGACAAACCAAACGGTCAGTGTCTTGATGCATGCATGCAGGTTACAAATACGCCTCCAAGAATCGCTATTGGAGTTGGAAAAAGGTCATTAACACATGAAATGATCTCAGCAACAGGCTTATTTGTAATCAATGTATTGGATCAGGAATCTGAAAAATGCTATGATTTGGTAAAACTGTTTGGATTTAAATCAGGCAGAGAAATCAATAAGCTTGAGAACATTGAGTACGAAACAACTGATTCCAAAATCCCGATATTAAATGATGCAAAGGCATTTTTTGAATGCAAGGTTCAACCTGAAAAAACCATTGATTTAAAAACACATACTTTGTTTATTGCTGATGTAATAAAAGCAGGAACACATAATACTGGTGAACCATTAACATATAACGAATACAGAAAAAAAATAAAAGGGCATCTTTGATATTTCAAAAAATGCGTGCACAAGTGTTTGTATTCAACAGAATCTTGTCTCAAAAACCAAACAAGCTTCTGT
>CAZLRI010000507.1:0-1752 GCA_964561745.1 uncultured Pseudobdellovibrionaceae bacterium
AACACTAGGCGTCTTTATATTTCAAAAAAGGCGCGCACAAGTGTTTGTAATCAACCGAATCTTGTTTCAAAACCCAAACAAGCTTCTGTTGAACAAACACTAGGCGTCTTTATATTTCAAAAAAGGCGCGCACAAGTGTTTGTAATCAACGGGTAAAATTTTATGAATAATAGATCTCTTGAAAAAATAAAAAAGCCTCTGCTTCTGATGCTTTTTTATCCATTTTATAAGCTGGTTAAAAGATTTAAACCAGAATGGTGTAAAACAGATGATATAGATGTAAGTGTTTATGGATCTGAGATGCAGGATGAGGGCAATGCTTTATTCAGGTTTATCTTCCCTCCTTTTTTCAAAAAAATAAAATATGAGATAAGCTCCAAAGAAAAGCTTAACAAAGCAGCAAAAAATGGGGTCTTGGTTTATGTTATGCATGAAACAGGGCAGCTTGAAGTTAACTATTTTCAGCACCTTCTTTGTAGCGAGGGATTGCCATTAGCGTCTTTTATTAATGGAATATCTCTTCGCAGGTTTATGAAAAAGGATAAGCTAAAAGCAGTTCTGATTAAGCAAATGGAAACGCTTGTTAGTTTTGGTGGAATTACAGATGTTATTGCATCAGGTGAATTAGAGAAAATTATTTTCAACAAAAAAAGCATATTGCTCTCTTTGGTGCCCTCGGAATTAGAAGAAGATACAATCCTTCTTTCATATTCGCAAAAATTGCTTTTTGGTGTAATTTCAGCTCAGAATAAAACTGAAATCCCTGTATATTTTGTGCCACTTGAATTTGTTTGGGACAGAAGACCGGCAAAGGAGAAGAGAACCTTATTTGATGTATTGTTTGGTGAAAAGGAGAGACCGGGATCTCTTAGAAAAATTGTTTTGTTCTGGAGAAACTACAGAAATAGGGCTGTTGCCAGAGTTGGCGAACCGATTTTATTGAACAAAATATTAGAACAGGAAGTTAATGAAAAAGACGATATTAAAGCAAGAAGATTGGGCGAAAAACTGCTGGATGCATTACATCTTGAAAGAAGAACAATTACCGGACCTCCAATAAGATCAAAACAGTGGTTTGTAGAGAGGGTGCTTGTTGATGATAAATTCCAGAGCCTCATTTATAATACTGCAACAGAGCTAAATAAAAGCACGACCGATCTTCAGGAACTTGCGGAAAAATATTTAAGAGAGATCATCGCAGGCATCAACTATACTTATATTGAAATAGGAGTGATGATCTTAAAATGGGCTTTTCATTATCTTTACGATGGGTTTTCTTTTAATGAAGATGGTCTAAATAATGTAAAGAAGCTTTATGCAACAAAGCCGGTTATCTTTGTCCCAAACCATAAGAGCCATTTGGATTATCTTATCCTGTCTTATATCCTTCATGATAACTATATGACGCCGCCTAATGTGGCTGCTGGAATAAATCTGTCTTTCTGGCCGCTTGGCTCTTTTTTTCGTAGATGCGGGGCGTATTTTATCAGGCGTTCTTTTCAAAATAATAAATTATATTCAGCCTGCGTTGAAACATATTTGAGGATTTTACTTGAAGAAGGTTATTCACAGGAGTTTTTTATTGAAGGAGGAAGATCAAGAACAGGAAAGCTTATGCCGGCAAGGCATGGGCTTTTGAGAATGATTATGCGGGCAGTGGATGACAGCTTTGTTAAAGAGATCTTATTTGTTCCAGTTTCATTTACTTATGATCGCGTTATTGAACAAAAAGGTTATGAGAAAGAGTTGAGC
>CAZLRI010000508.1:0-1749 GCA_964561745.1 uncultured Pseudobdellovibrionaceae bacterium
CAGCCCAGCGAACATAACGGATAATATTGCCGGCATCATCATAATCTTTCTTTCTGAAACCATCTTCATTCCACCGTGCAAGTATATTCAAACCAATGCCAAGTTTGCCAAAACTGATGTCAGGCTGAAAAATAATCTCACTATAGCTTTTACCATCAATCATTCTTGAGCCTACTAATCCGCCACAGGTTATGCCCTTTTTACCTTTTTTATCTGGTTTTTCTTCAGTAACTGCCGGTGACTCTTCTACCTCTGCTTTTTTAACCTCTTCTTTTTTGGCTGGTTCCACCTCTTCCTGCCATTGTTTTTCAAATTCCTTTTGCTGCTCAGGGGTAACAAAGGTAGGTATTGATATATCTCCAACTGGTGTAATATTAGAGATTTGACCCTTTGAAGCCATGTATTTTTGATTGCCGCTCAGGTTTTCCAGCCAGACATTTCCATCTTCTACAAAGACTGAAGATGAGTCATCATCCATAACAAAATTGCTCCATTTAGTGCCTCTAACACCAGCTATGGTTGTAGGTGTAACAACCTCAAAACTTGAATCTTTGTCTAATTTTTTAATCTCAGTGCGAATCTTACCTATCCAGAGTTTAACCTTAGAAGCAAACCCATTTTGTCCTTCAATTTGTTTCTTCAATTCCAGAATATCCATGATAGAATCCAAGCCCATAACCATAGAAGAACCTTCACCAAGATCAAGGTATGCTCGACTTTTTTCAAAGGTTCTTATGCGTTGATTGGATTTAAGTTTCATCCCAACCTCTGCTTTTTTCCATTTTACCTCACCAATATTTTGCACCTCTACCCGTCCAGACACCTTAGTCAGGATAATTTCTTGTTCCTGAGTAGTGGTGGTGGTTGCACTTGCATGGATAGGGATAAGAAGTACGCAAAAGACCCCTATCAAATAGATTAGCCTACCTACACCTGCCTTTTTCATCTCTCCTACCTCCTCGTATAAAATATGTGCCATTATATGACACATTGCCCCATTACCTTTATTTTGTAAGCTTCTTTATCCTTCCCTCTGCTTTTTTAGCATACGAATTGTCTGCAAAGTTCTTAAGAATTAATTGATAAATCTCAATTGCCTTGTCTAAACTATTTAGATTATCTTCCTGCAGTTGACCAGCACGATAAAGCATTTCAGGTGTGCGAGAATCCTTTGGATATTGTTGATAAAGCTGAGAATAGCTATTTGCAGCCTGTTCATAATCACTTATCTTTTCATAGCATTCTCCTATGGTAATAAGAACTAATGGGGCTATGGAGCTTTGAGGATATTCCTTAACTATTCTGTTGTATACCTCAATAACCTGCTCATATCGCTTAAGTTGTTCAAATAACCTGCCCAATTCAAATAGTGCCACAGGGGACTGTTCACTCTTGGGATATGCAGCAATGATTGTCTCGTAAGATTTAATGGCTTTATTAGCATTCTTTAATTTGTTAGCCCAAATTCTGGCACTTTCCAATAGATATTTCGGGGCATTGGTATTATCTGGAAACTTTTCAACACCATCTTGATAAAAAGAAACTGCATTCTGGTAATCCTTAATTGTATCAAATATCCTTCCAATCTCAAAATATACCTGAGCAATTTGAGGTTGATTTGGATACAACTGGATGGTTTTCACATAAGTAGCAATAGCCAGATACTCCTGATTTTTCATCCGGAGGAGATTTTGAACCTTTACTTGATACGCATCAAAGACTATTGGATAACACCTTAAAAACTCATCC
>CAZLRI010000509.1:0-1745 GCA_964561745.1 uncultured Pseudobdellovibrionaceae bacterium
TTGCCCCGGTAAAAGCACCCTTTTCATATCCAAACAATTCACTTTCTATAAGGCTTTCAGGAAGAGCGGTGCAGTTTATTGGCAAAAACAGTTTATTTTTTCTTGGGCTATTATAGTGGAGTGCCTTGGCAATCAATTCCTTTCCTGTCCCGCTTTCACCACATATCAGCACATTGCAGTTAACCGGAGCAACCTGAAGAATGGTTTTGTAAATCTGTTGCATATTTGGGCTATGTCCAATTATGTTCTGGAAGCCATACCTTATATTTAATTGTGTCCTCAGTTCCTTGTTCTCTATAGCCAATTGTTGTTTGGCAAAGGCATTACTGATTAGAAGCCGTAATTCTTTTATATTTATAGGCTTAGTAAGGTAATTTTCCGCTCCATCCTTCATGGCCAGAACAGCAGATTCTACAGTTCCATAACCTGTCATAACAATAACGCTGGTATCAGGATTTTTATATTTGGCACTTTTCAGGATAGCCAGACCATCTATATCTGGAAGTTTCATATCTGTAAGCACAAGGTCTATCTGTTCCTCTTTTATTAATCTAAGAGCAGTTTTACCATCAGCGGCATCTATTACCTGATAATCATTATCCTTAGCCAGGGCAATTGAAATAGCCTTCAAAGACCCGGGTTCGTCATCTACAATCAATATCTGTTTCTTTTTCATAAGCACTATCCTTGATAAATAATTATATCATGAATTATGGAGAAATGTCAAGTAGGGAAACAAATTAATCCAGGGCAAACGCATCTAAATTTTTGCCGGATATTTTCCACCCCCCTAACCCCCGCCAGCGGCTTATCGTGTCCCACATCTTTTGCTGAACAATTTTCCCTCCGAATATTCAGGGAAGAGTAAATTTTTCTTGACAAATATTTGTAATTGTGATAGTATAATCTACTATCTGTTTTATGGAGTGCGGCAGCTTATTTGTTGCCGCTTTAGCCAGATGAAATCGAAAGCAAGTAAGCTTTTGCATCCCATATAGCTCAAACCTATGGGGAAAATGGGGACAGCGCCCCATTTTCCTAATAGGCATATAGCTTATGCAACGCTCTCGAATCGGTGGCACGACTGGACAAATTATTTTTTCTTGACGACTAAGATTAACCAAGCATTAAAGCATTCAGCATATATTTTTTATCCTCTGTAACAGTAAGGATATTCATCTGAATCAACTTTTCCAAATCACGCAATGCAGTTCTTTTACTTATATTGCGATATACAATACATAGAGGAGATTTGCCATCAAATAGTTCTTCTGTCACAAAGGGCATAGAAATAGAATTGATTAAATCATATTGCCTCTGGCTAATTTTTTTTGTATCTTTTAGTCGTTGGTAATAATTTTTCAGAACCAATACTCTGACAAACGCAATAATTCTATCTTTGATATCCCTCAATGACTCAACCATTCCTCTTAACATAAACCTTATGAAGGGTGTTACGACATGTTCCTTATTTTTTCTTGATTGAGAAAACACCATGAAGTATTCGTCTATATTTCGATAGTAAAAATTGGAAAGCATTAAGGGAGCATATTTAACCCCTGATGAAAGCAGAATTATTGCCTCAATCAACCGAGCAGTTCTACCATTTCCATCACCAAATGGATGTATTAATCCTAAATGATAATGAGCCAAAGCAGCTTGAATCTCTGGTCATAATCCAATTATTTCCTCACTATTTATCCATAAACAAAATTCCTTCATGATTTTGCATATATCCTCAAAAA
>CAZLRI010000510.1:0-1743 GCA_964561745.1 uncultured Pseudobdellovibrionaceae bacterium
GGTAACAATATGTTAGCGGTTTGGTTGTAAAACTTGAATAGAACTAATTAGATTGGTTACTCCTGGATAGCCTGGATAAATACCTAAAATTCTTTGGCAGTCAGCCATTGCTTCATCTAGACGCCCAGCCCTGTAATACACAATAGCACGATGGTATCTTGCTTGCACATTTCTGGGATCTAAGCCTAATGCTTGATTATAACATTCTAATGCCTGATCATAATCTCTTCTTGACCTTGCCATTTCAAAACCAATTGAATCATAAACTTCAGAAATCAATTCTTGTTCGGTTAAATCTCTCAAATATATTGCATCAAGTCCAATTGTCTCAGAAGGTAATTCATAATGTCTAATATAAAAAGGGTCTTGAAAACTCCTAGTAACACTATACCTCTCTCTAACAGGTGCTGCTGGATTAACAATAGCTACATCCATATTAAATGGGTTTCCATGTTCATCTTTCCAGTGTAAATAAATATGATTTCTCGCCCTTCTAACTGTAACATTCCATCCAAGCTCTTGAGCTATTCCATAAGCTAATAAACTAAATCTGCAAGATAGCATTCCTCTGGCTTGCACATCTGCATCTAATAAATTTAAAGTTAAGAAACCTCCATTACTATCTCTGCCAATCCTATACCCCATTGCACGAAATGTAGAATAAAGAATTCTAAGTCGATCTTGATTTGATAAAAAAATTCCTACCTGTTTTGCTGACATTAAACTTCGCTGAATCTCTATTATTGCCTGACTAGGAATTTGTGATGCTAAAAAGATTTGTTTATTTGGTAAATATCTTGCTTCAATAGAAAAAAGTGTGGAAAGAAAATTTCTTTCAATATATTGATCAGGATTAATAGAGGCATGAGAAGGAATAAGGTCTGGATTAAAATTTTGATTCTGCTCAAACCTTGTAAAGACCTGACTATGAATCCCTCTAAGCATGTAATATGCTTATTATAAAAGGAATGGGTTTGGCAAGTTATTTTAAAAAATAAAGGACACGCTGTATTAGGCAACGTGTCCATGTTTATGTTCTTAATAAAATATCAATTAAATATCACCGCATAATGGATCATCACCACATGCCATCACATCAGCAGGAGATGAATTCCCTGTACTTTCAGCACCTGACTCAAATAATGTAGAATGAGCAATGCGTAAGGTTCTGACTCCACTGTCAAGCGCAGAAAATATCTGAGCTTTTCTGTCATCTGCTAAGCCATCGATTGCCTGTACAGAAGTCCTGATTGCATTAATCCTTTCTATAGCACTTGTTAAAGACAACTGTTCATTTTCAATCATCCCCGCCATCATACTAACTAAACATCCCGTATAAGCATTATCAGCATCTATATTTCCTCCTCTTGCCAATGCTACTGCTCTTTGCTGCATACGGTCTAATCCTGCTGCATCTCTTGTATAAGTCACTCCTCTAAATCGTATTATGTTTTGTCCTTGCTCTGCTATACCTCCTTGAACAAAAACATCTCCAGGTCCTGTCTCCTCTGGCATTATTTCCGGAATCCCCGTCGCCTGAATAGGTAAGCGCTCTCTAATACATTGTTCCTGTCCTATTTGCGGTACTTTTGCCATAATAAAAACCTCCATCAATCATTTGCCCCATTTTTCTCTCTATATATATTATCGTCACTTTAAAGGTCAAAGTTGCTCTGAAAATGAACCATAATCCGACACTAAGCTGTAACTACGGATATTTGTTGCGATTTTGGGGCGAAAAAA
>CAZLRI010000511.1:0-1733 GCA_964561745.1 uncultured Pseudobdellovibrionaceae bacterium
TATTTTATTGCTTGTATCTTTCGAATTTATATTGTTAAAAGCGGTTTTTATTGTTGTATATATACGCAATCGGAACATAATGTTTTTCCTTGGGAACTTTGGATTTCTGAAAAGGCATTCTTTAATATTTCAAAATATGAATGCACTAGGCGTCGATTAGATTTTTAAAAAAGGCGCGCACAACTGCTTGTAATCAACAGAATCTTGTTCGAAAACCAAAACAAGCTTCTGTTGAACAAGCACTAGGGGGAATATGAATAGAATACATAAAATACTTTTCTTGTGTACAGGCAATTCAGTGAGATCGCAGATGGCAGAAGGATTTGCCAGAAATATACTGCCTAAGAATTGTAAAATCTATAGTGCAGGAATGACGCCGTCTTGTATTCATCCATCTGCAATTAAAGTTATGGAAGAGGTGGGTATTGATATAACTCACCAGCAATCCAAAAAAGTAAGTGAAATCCCGGCAAATGATATTGATTATGTAATTACCCTTTGTGGAGATGCTAGGAATCAGTGTCCGGTTTTTCCAAGAATGGTTGCAAAGGAACACTGGCCAATTGATGCGCCTCTTGCTGTTCAGGGAGAAGACGGGATGAATAATTTTAGATCAATCAGAGATGAAATTAAAACTCGGGTGGAAGAGCTTGCAAAGCGGCTCAGTATGTAGGCGGATATGTTTAAGTTTAATATTTTAAAAGAATCAGATGGGACAAAGGGGAGGCTAGGGGAAATAATAACTTCTAAAGGGAAGATCACAACGCCGATCTTTATGCCAGTTGGTACTGCTGCTACAGTAAAGGCAATGACAACAGATGAGCTAAAGAAGCTTGGAACCCAGATCCTGTTATCCAATACATATCATTTATATCTTAGGCCTGGTCATGAAACCATAAAAAAACTTGGTGGATTACATAAGTTTATGAATTGGGATAAACCAATTCTAACTGATAGCGGTGGATATCAGGTCTTTTCCCTTGCTGATTTAAGAAGTAAAATTGATGATCAAGGGGTTATGTTTCAATCTCACCTGGATGGCGGAAATAAACATTTTTTAACGCCTGAATATGTAATTGAGATTCAGGAAGCTCTTGGAAGTGATATAATGATGGTGCTGGATGAATGTATTGCTTATCCAGCTGATGAAAAACAGGCAAAGATTGCAATGGACCGCTCTGTTTTATGGGCTGGGAGATGTCTTAAAACACGGAAATCTGAAAATGCGCTGTTTGGCATAGTTCAGGGTGGAATGTATGAAAACCTTCGTTTAGAGTGCATAAACAGGTTGATCGAGTTACAAGACAGAAAAAAATCAGACGGAGTGGAATTGCCAGACGGAGAGAAAAGAGGATTTGATGGATATGCTATAGGCGGATTATCAGTTGGTGAGCCAAACTCTTTAATGTATGAAATGGTGGATTTTTGTGCTGATAAGCTTCCTTTTGATAAACCAAGATATTTAATGGGGGTTGGCACTCCGGAGGATTTACTTGAAAATATTGACAGGGGTGTAGATATGTTTGATTGTGTCATGCCGACCAGAAATGCAAGAAATGGCTATCTTTTTACATCAAAAGGGGATATAAACATAAGAAATTCAACATTTTCCTGTGATGATCGGTCGGTTGATGAAGAATGTGAGTGTGAAACCTGTAAAAATTATAGCAGGGCGTATTTAAGACATTTGGCAAATTCTCGCGAAATCATTTCATATAGATTAAATACACTTC
>CAZLRI010000512.1:0-1732 GCA_964561745.1 uncultured Pseudobdellovibrionaceae bacterium
GAATATCCTCTATTAACAAAGGCTCATTACTCTTAAAAACCTTTCCGCTAATACCTTCACCAATTCTTACAAACGCTCTGTTCTGAATAGACGCATCCAACCCTCTTGCTGCAACGATTTTTAACCCGTCAATAGCCAAGTCATATATCATTATAGAAGCTTTATCCACGCCAAACAATCTTACGACTTCATCTAATATGAGCTCATATATCTGTTTCAGGTCTGTAGCCTGAGAAATTGCATGGCTTAACGAATACACTGAATTAAGAGCCTTATCTTTATCTATTTCCCGACCCTGTGTATTATTTTTTACAGCCTTGTCATTACCATTTTTTGATTTAAACATATAATTTCGTTGTGCGTCAGTCGTACATAGTGCATTGCTAAAACCAACGCAACGATACATAGTTTTTCACAAAGTACCATGTACGCTCGACTAACGACCGATTTCTACTGGCTATACAACACTTGTTGAGCTGTCACAAGGCTTTATTCTGGTCTTAATTTATACAACATCACGACTTTGTTTCCTTCAGAAACCCGCTTACATTCAACCTTTGTCATAATCTTGTTAATCAGATAAAGTCCCATTCCATCTATTGAAACTAACTCAGGATAACTATTGACCATATGCGAATCCACTAAAAAACTGCTCCCATTGTCTGTTACAGACATTGTTATCCCATAATCATCAACGCCTATCATAATATCAATTGGCTTATCTTCGCATTCAGAATGCGCATGAAAAATAGCATTATCTACAGCCTCAACAAGCGCTACAGAACATAAGCCAACTGCTTTTTTGGTAAAATACTGTTCGCCCACAATTCCAGATATGGCTTTTAACAACTGTCTTAATATTCTAAGATATGCTGTTTTGCTTAAAATAGTTATTTTAACTGTAAAACACATTTTATGACTTACTGCTACTTCTGGTAAATTTGCGGCAAGCAGTCTGCGAATCTGCACAAATATCAAAAAGCCTGTGCAATCTTGTTATTTCAAAAATAGTTCTAACATCTTCTGTGAGAGCTGAGACTTTTACATCACCATGATGACTGCGCGTTCTGCGCAAAAGAGAGATAAGGACACCTAAACCCATACTATCTACAAAATCAACTTCTGAACAATCAACTACAATTCTTACTTTGCCCTGTTCAACCAGATCATACGCAATTTTCTTAAAAGAATTAACAGAATCAGCATCCAAACTTCCACCACAGCGCAAAATAGATATATCGCCCTGTTGTTCAATATTGATTTTCATAACTTCTCCTTTACTGGAGCTAAGCCTTTAGCCCGTATTGTTTAATTTTTCTGTATAATGTTGCCTGCCCTATTTTAAGCTTAGCTGCTGCTTCAGCAACATTTCCATAACACTGACGTAACGCAGCTTCTATAGCATATCTTTCAACAAGATCCAGAGGAATAACCTTTTGTTGTGTATTAGCAGCCATATCCACAATCGGTTTTACATCAGATCTGTTGCAACTTTCTCTAATGGCCAGCGACAGATGGGATGTTTTAACTTTAGTATCATTATGCAAAACAACAACCCTTTCGATTGCGTTTTCCAATTCCCTGACATTACCGGGCCAATCATATGAAACCAGCGCCTCCATAGCCTGAGGTGTAAAATCCAGAAAAATCTTTTCATTTTTAGCTGAAAGTTTTTCCAGAAAATATTTAACAAGAATCGGGATATCCTCTCTTCTTTCCCTTAAAGGAGGAA
>CAZLRI010000513.1:0-1725 GCA_964561745.1 uncultured Pseudobdellovibrionaceae bacterium
CCTGAAAGTGAACAATTATTAGAAATATTATCATCTGTTTTTACTGGGGCGAAAGTCCGTCGGATGGAAGATGTGGTTGTCGATTTACAAAGAACTCCTGATACAAGAGAAAAAGCTCGATCCTATGATTGGATGAATCTTTTGATGACTAAAGGGGATCGAAACATTGGGTACTTACTTCAACAAATATTACAAGCTGAAAATGACTTGGGTGAATTCGATTTTGGATTAAAAGGAGTAACCGGAGGAGTAATATATGAATATCCAAATCTTAAAGAGAATGGAATTTCTCCTATATTTGATCTTGCAAGGCTGGTGACAAGTATGACTGCAGTCAAGGGGTATGGTGAATATCAACAAGTTAGGGGTTCATTAGGCAGTACTGTTATGCCTGCAACTTTAGCAATGATTCCAGTATGGGGGATCCATGAATTACCGGTAATTATAGAAGATCCAGCCTATCCACATAACATGAGACCAGCAACTGCAAGTGTTAATTTTGCAGATGTATTAGGGCATATGGCCTATAGACAAAGAATGACCGATTTATATATGAAAAGAGATCAGACTGGTTATATTGAAGCAATTTTTGGAATGGCAACAGATATTTTTGCAAAACAAATGGGAATAACTCCAGATGAGGTGGAGAGGATCATATACGCTGATTGCCAAACAGCAGTTGGTGATTCTATAAAGGGTAGAGGTGCATATGGAAGACTTAGAGAATTGATGACAACTTTTTTTGTTGGAGCTGAAGCATTTCTAAATGTAATGACCGATTCATGGATGTTTTCCCAATCAATAATAGGATCCCATGCTGCTGAACATTCTCGGTCTGAAATAGTTGGTTATTTTGAATATTATAAACAAACGAAACCAGAAATTTTACCAGAAGCAAATTTAGTATCATTATTTGATGGTCTTTTATCCAGATTCTCTAAAAAAGGTTTGGCATGGGTAGGAAGCACAGCAGGAGATTATAATCCAGCAGCCTTTCCTGAAGCAGAAAGACCAATGAGGGAGACTCATGCAAAACGTCGCAAAGAAGCTTTAGAAAACATTATGATGTATGAGGCTAAAGCAGGAGAAGCAGATATTATTGAATCAGATTTTATTTATCGTAGGTTAGGTAGAAACGGAAATGGAGTAGATGAATTAAATCAAGCAACACAAAGTGTAAATGTGTTTAAGGGGACAAAGCACTTAATATCACCAGATTTATGGGAAGCAAGAGCTTTACTATTTGAAGATGACAGATGGGAAGGATTTAATTTTGATGATATGTATAGGAGAATGTTGCGAAATGGAGGACATCAAGAAAATGGAATCCAGCCGTATATTGATGCGATTCCAGTTGCAGAAAGAACAGGTCTTGCTGGTTTCCGAAGATTTATTCATGAAGCTGCAAACAGAGGTGTTGCTATTATGGATTTCAATCAATTTAACTCACGCGATTGGAGCGATGTCCTAAGACATGCAGAAAGAGTCGCAGCATCAACTAAAGTATTTAAACAAGCAGGAGATGTTCTAACTGCAAGTACTGGGACTATAGGTGAGGACGTTAAACGTTTATATAGCCCTGCAAAACAATTAGAGCAATATGATTTCCATAATTCAGAATTAATTAAGGGAGGAGTAGAACTTATTGCAAAAAGTTTTGGGGGAGGAGAATTTTTAGGTTTTACTGATATTGATAACGTTGACGCATATATGTCTGCATATGTA
>CAZLRI010000514.1:0-1725 GCA_964561745.1 uncultured Pseudobdellovibrionaceae bacterium
TGTCAATCCACTCACTTCCATTGAACCACCATAATTTCCAATATCTATAACTTTCGTTAACACTAATATTTACACTAACATTAACAAATGAATTGGGTGAAGCAATTGTCAGATGTTTTTTATACATCCCTCTTTCCAAAGTTTCATTCTCAACAGTTAGACGAGGAGCAGGTAATTCAAACCTCCAAAATATAGGTTTTGAAAGATTCACCTCAGCATCAACCATATTAGCTGATAGGGTAAAGCCTTTACTTATATTATTTTCTATCAATTCCAGATTATCAATGCCTTCCCAAGTAGGTTTCTCAATCGTAACATTCCACATATCAGAGTAATAAGAATTTACATCTTGTTTAACAAAAACTGGGAAACCATCTGCCCAAATTATATGAGTTTCAGATTCTATGAAAGGTTTAAGTTCAACCTTCTTTTCAATTGTAGTAAAGAAGAGATCATGGGAAAAAACACCGTTACCATAAACATCAGTAGAAATAACTCTGAAATGATACATAGTGAAAGGTTCAAGATCAGTAAGGTCAACAACATGATAAGTGACTAAAGATGAGTTAAGTTTAGTAAATAGACCATAGTTGTCAGTTAACCCATATTCAACTTGTGAAGTAGTAGGATTATTTGTATACCAACTTATACGCATAGTTCTGCTATCAATAAACTCTGGTTTTATATCTATGGGATAAGTTATTGAAGCAATAGTAGTAATTGTTTCAGCCTTTTGAACAGTAAAGGCTTTGATTTCAGTTACATTCCAATTTCCTGATGTATCTTCAGCATAGCTTTTGTAACCAACTACTTCACCTCCCTGGAGGTTGGAAGAAGGAATTGTATATCTGAAAGATTGAAGCTGTTCATTAGACAATGGTGCGTCAAATTTAAGGATCCCTCCTATTAATAGAATAGTATCTGGCGGGAATAGATAAATGGATAATATAAAGATGAGTGTAATCAATATTAAAAAAGGTGTTAATTTTGAAATTTTATTTTTTCTTGGCATTTCTTTCATCACCCAAATACAGTATGGTTAACCCAAACACCCGTGGAATTTTCTGATATAATGACCATTCGAATTCCTTTATCATCTTTCCAGTCTACTGTAATATCAACATCCTGCCCTGATAAAACAGTTGAAGGTGTGTGTCTTAAATTGAAAAATTGGGGAAGAAGATTATCTAAAGTTGTTGTTGAACTGGTGATGGTGGTTGTAGTCGTTATACTATCCTTTGGTTTGCTTCCATTCAGAAACTCTTCTAGATTAGTATACCCATCTTCATCAGCATCCTGCGGACCGTCAGAAGAGTCGTTTGGATCAAAACCATATAGATTTTCCCAGTCATCAGGCATACCATCATGATCAGAATCTATATAAGGTGTACCAGGATCAAGGATAGGCCAGCCATCATCACCAATAGGATCATTAATACCATACTTGGTGTAGTCTGCTGGAGTAAGATAAACAATGGCATTTGGATTATACATTGTCGATAAACTAGTTGCATCAATAATCCTTCCTTCACCATTTTTAACTTCTTCAATAATTCTTTTATCAACTGCATCTCGTCTAAGATAATAATTTCCTTGACTGTCGAGTCCCATTGTTGCGCCAGCACCATCTAAGACCTGATCATAAGCATCGCAACTGTTCATAGAATCACATGAATATGTTGTCACAGGAGGAGCTGGATTTCTAATAAGAACTAAATAGCTGCG
>CAZLRI010000515.1:0-1724 GCA_964561745.1 uncultured Pseudobdellovibrionaceae bacterium
CGGTCATTGATAAAGACCACAAACAGCAAGCATTCATTGCCTGTATTTAGGAATTTAATAAAGGGAATGATACCAGAGAAGCCTCACCAGATATGGGTTAGCGACTTGACATATATAAGAACGGAAGAGGGTTTTATGTATGGAGCTCTAATAACCGAC
The DNA here is from genome assembly GCA_964561745.1 of uncultured Pseudobdellovibrionaceae bacterium. Classification (GTDB taxonomy): domain Bacteria; phylum UBA10199; class UBA10199; order 2-02-FULL-44-16; family DYJF01; genus CAZLRI01. Next base: position 160 of record CAZLRI010000515.1, read on the forward strand.
AAGATGAGCCGCAAAATAGTAGGTCATCACATAGGCGACACATTGGAATCAATAGGATGTCAGGAGGCGTTAAAGATAGCACTGAAGCAGTTACCAGAAGGTGCTAAACCAGTGCATCATTCAGATCGAGGGAGTCAATATTGTTGTCATGAATATGTGAAGATGTTGAGGGAAGGTGATTTGGGAATAAGCATGACAGAAGAGTTGCATTGTTATGAGAATGCAATGGCAGAGAGAGTAAACGGGATACTAAAGCAGGAATATAATTTGGATGCATCATTCAAGACAAAGGATCAAGCAGCGAAAGCATTTGAGCAGGGGATATGGTTATATAACAAGAAACGACCACATTTGAAACTGAATTATCAGACACCGCAGCAAGTGCATGAAGCAGCGGCAGCATGATTTTGAAATTTGAAATTGCAGGAAGAAAAAAGTTTATGAAATTTTTGTAAGATAAAGACAACAACAGAAGCGAAGATAAAAAGAAAGGAAGAGTTACCCACAAGACCCTGTTAAAAAAAGCGTCCCAGTTACAACTGAAAGACTCGACACTTTTTGTAACAGGGCATATGGATAACTCTTCATCAATTATATAAAAACAAAAAAATAAAAACCAAGCAACACAACAAAAAGTGTCAAATTTAATTTAGGACGTGACATGAACAACTTAAACGAATTAATACAACTGGCGCTTGATGAAGACATCGGACAAAATGATATTACAACCGAAGCTATTGTTGGTCCAAATATTAAAGCAGTCGCCAACATTATTTCAAAACAGGATCTGATAATTGCCGGGCTTGATGTTGCAGAAAAAGTCCTTTACACATACAATCCAGAAATAGACTGGCAGCCAAAATGCATTGATGGAGACGAATGCGAGCAAGGAGATATATTAGCTGTCATAACCGGACCTGCAAAAGATATCCTTTCAACAGAAAGAACTGTCCTTAATTTTCTGCAACACCTATCTGGAATTGCAACTTTTACAAACCTGTTTGTTAAAACTGTAGAAACAACAAATGTTAAAATACTTGATACAAGAAAAACCACTCCTGGAATGAGAACGCTGGAGAAACATGCTGTAATGATGGGGGACGGGGCAAACCACAGGATGGGATTGTTTGACCGGTATTTAATCAAAGAAAATCACATAGCAATAGCTGGATCAATTACAAAAGCTGTAGAGCTCATCAATCAAAAGAGAAACAAGAATCTTTTGCTCGAAATTGAAACTGAAAACCTTGATGATGTAAAAGAAGCCCTCACTTGCAAGGCTGATATAATCATGCTGGATAACATGTCTTTGAAAGATGTTAAAGAAGCTGTTTCTATGGTTAAGGGAAAGACTAAGCTAGAGGTATCGGGAAACATCACACTGGAAAGCATCCTGCGTTATGCTTCTACAGGCATTGACTATATCTCAGTCGGCGCCATAACACACTCTGCCCCAGCTGCAGACATTCATATGTTGATTGAAAGCTATAGCTCCAGCACAATGAATGGTCATATCTGGTCAGGTATATTGAGAACGGACGCTTGAATATCGACAACAACTTAGT
>CAZLRI010000516.1:0-1722 GCA_964561745.1 uncultured Pseudobdellovibrionaceae bacterium
CTATATCAAAGAATCGTTTTTCTGATTTTTGAAGAGCAATTGATAATTTTCTGTGCTCATCAATCTTTTTTTCAAGTTCCTGGTTTAAATATGACAGGTTCTTCATATTTCTTTCCATTAACTCATTGTACAATTGATTATTGTAGTCACTTTTATCCTGTTTGAAGCCAATCAAATAGGCGAAAAGACCAAGGAAGAATGGAGCTGTATCGATAATTAAATGCAATGACTTTGTTGTATGTAAAACAAAGATATTAAAAAGGCATAACTTAAGGGCACTGTCACTCAGATCAATAATTGTAGCCAAAACCGGAAATAATGAACCGAAAATAATACCCAAAACAGCATATTTAAATTTTGAATTATAAGTATTGTTCACTCGTCGCTTGCCCTGGTTTAAATATTATCCTATATTTAATTAACATTATGATCGGCATTTTTGTCTGTTTAATGATTAAATCATCATATTAAAATAGAAATTGTTGAAAATGAGGCCAACCTTCATATAATCAATTAGGCAATCCAGAAGAATAATTAAAAAAACCACTGGAGGGCTAAGGGATTCTCGCTCTCCAGCGGTATAAAGGAAGGTAGGAAAAATAATTTTTAGCCCGGGTCGCAATTCCCGGGCTTTGAACAACTATAAAACTAACGTCTTATTGGAGGTTGACATTTTTCAAAGAACTATCAGGCCAACAGCATCCTGAACCAATTTATCGAAATCAGCACAATCACTATCGACGCTAACACAAATACTTTTCTCATTCTCTACCATCCTTAATAGCTTTTTTATCATTTGCATTCAGAATGACATATAGCAAGGCTGATGCCGATTTTTTAAATAAGACTGCATCTGATTGTCCTCGATTAAGTTGTAGCGGTTATCACTTACCTCAAAAGGGATCTTGGTCTCGTCTTAACTGAAAGAGATTCCGTTTCAATGTGAAAAATTTTCTTAGGTGGCCTTGCCACTTTTATTCAGGTAAAAGTAGTGTTGTAAATGAAGTGTTGTTGTCGTTGTAAGTGTAAGGGGTATAATCGATTTTAAGTTGCTTAAGTTTATAGAGAAAAAAATTAAATTAAATTTAACAGTCTCCTTGTCTGATACGTCTTTTTCTTGTGGTTGCTAAAGCGAAATTTTGTATAGGGTTAATAGATTTATTCCCCACTGAAAATAGGGGTTATCCCTTGACAAGGAGTAGCGGTTGGTATAACTTGACTGCCTGTTCATAGATTATATCAGAATCTATGGATTTTAATAATGCCGGCTTTAGGAATTGTCGGAAAAAAGATGACGGAAGTCTATAATTCGGTCGGTAGAAAGAGGTTAGAGTGCAAGATAGGTTGAGAAAAATATATTTTAATACAATAAATAATATGGAGATCGGAATGGGAATTGGTAAATTCTCTCTTCTGGTGTTAGCCATTCTGGTTCTGCTCACCTCCGGGCTGATGGCCGGTGGATTTGAATCAAGCGGAGTCGGTACAAAAGCCCGCGGATTGGGTGGAGCTTTCCGGGCTGTCGCCGATGACTGGAGTGCGGCTTATTATAACCCGGCTGGCTACGCCTATATCCTGGATAACCAAATAGGTGCTGTTTATTCGTTTATGCATTATCGCAACGAACTTGTCCCTGATTATAAGTGGGGCGGTATCTATGAAACAGGGATTTACAATGATCGTGTAAATTACAATGCTAATGAAATTCTATCCAATCCTGCA
>CAZLRI010000517.1:0-1714 GCA_964561745.1 uncultured Pseudobdellovibrionaceae bacterium
TCAAGGTAAGCTGCCTGCCTTCATGAGTTAGATAAATTTCGCTGACCTGTTACAAGTTTTTATCCTAATTTCTTTTTTAACACATCGTTTACAATTCCGGGGTTTGCTTTGCCCTTTGTTTCTTTCATAACCTGTCCGACAAAAAAGCCAAGCAAGGATTGTTTCCCGTTTTTATATTGTTCTACTTGTTTATTGTTAGCGCTAATCACTTGATCAGCAACCTTTTCTATAAGTGTAATATCGCTAACTTGTGTTAATCCCTTGCTCTTAATTATTTCATCAGGAGGTTTGCCGGTTGCATACATCTCTTGAAACACGTCTTTTGCGATTTTTCCGCTGATTGTATCATTATCTATCAGTTTGATAAGATTAGCCATATTGTCTGGCGATATCGGACATTCATTTAAGTCTCGCTCATCTGATTTTAATTCCCGTAGTAGTTCGGTCATAATCCAGTTAGATATTTTTTTCGGTTCATTATAGATACTGATGCATTTTTCATAATAGTCAGCCAGTTTTTTGTCATCTGTTAAGACTCTGGCATCATATTCAGGTATCCCATATTCTTTTACAAACCGTTCAGCTTTTGTATCTGCTAATTCAGGCAGAGATTCCTTTATTTTAGTGATCCAAGATTCTTTTAGAATAAGCGGCAGCAGGTCAGGATCTGGAAAATATCTGTAATCGTGCGCCTCTTCCTTTGATCTCATAGAAATTGTTTCGTTTTTTGCATCATTCCAAAGCCGTGTTTCCTGTGTGTTAGTTTTTCCAGAATCTAACAGAGCTGCCTGACGCATGATTTCAAATGACAAGGCTTTTTCAACTGCCTTAAAGGAGTTTAGATTTTTTATCTCTGTTCTGATTCCGAATTTTTTTTCACCTATTAATCTTATTGAGACATTGGCATCGCATCTGAAATTTCCTTCTTCTAAGTTGCCGTCACAGACATCAAGGTATACCAGAATATTCCGAAGTGTTCTTAGATAATCACCGCCCTGCTTAGGGCTTCTTATATCAGGACTAGATACTATTTCTATTAAAGGCGTGCTGCATCTGTTAAAATCAACATGGCTTTTATCAACATGCCCATGATCATGGGTCAATTTCCCTGCATCTTCTTCAAGATGGATTCTAATAAGAGATATTTTTTCGATTTTATTATCGCTGCAGATTTTTACATATCCTCCAGTGCAAATAGGATATTCATGCTGTGAAATCTGGTAACCTTTTGTCAGATCAGGATAAAAATAATTTTTTCTGGCAAAGATGCTTTTCTTATATATGGAGCAGTTAAGCGCAAGTCCGGTTTTTATTGCCATTAAAATAGCTTCTTTGTTAACAACAGGGAGAGACCCGGGTTGACCGGAACAGACCGGACATATTAAAGAGTTTGGTTCTTTATTAACCTCTGTCGAGCATGCACAAAACATCTTTGTTTTTGTTTTTAGCTGTGCATGAATCTCAAGACCTATAATTGGCTCGTATTTTTGTAATATGCTTTTCATTATATTAGTGTTTGTCATTCTGGACTTCTATTTGTCATTCTCGTGCTTGACACGAGAATCTAGTTCCTTGAAAATTTTTTCTGGATCCCGCGTCTCAGCCAGAGGCTGATCCGCCTTTGGCGGAAAGCACGCGAGGGATGACAATTACAGTATTTATAATTCAGGTTTTTTCATATAACATTGTGTTGTGCTTTCATATGCATGAGCAA
>CAZLRI010000518.1:0-1703 GCA_964561745.1 uncultured Pseudobdellovibrionaceae bacterium
TCCTCGGACCCCTCAAGTTTGTCATCCTCGGGCTTGACCCGAGGATCCAGTCTAGTCTCCCCCCTCCCCAGCCCTCCCCACAGGTGGGAGGGAACACAAATCCAAGAGGGAAGATTTTATAATTTCCTGCAAGGACAGGCTGCATCACTTCTATCAACAATCACAACACAAGCACCATGGGCAGTGGATTTGCTTGGACATGCAGATACCTTGGGATCTGCAATGCTTGATCATCTGGGTCAGATGGTTTTTGGAATGGGAAGCACAAAGACAGTTGAAGATTCAAGACAAGGACCAGTAAAACGCATTTTGCTAGGAGATGAAGGTAGCACTGTTCTTGAAGGTCCCAGTGCTTGTGTTGAATCTACTGTATCATATTCTGATATTGCTACTTTTCTTCAAGAAACTTATGGCATTGAATCCCCGCTGGCATTTAATATTTTTGATGTTGATGGTTTTGCAGGCTTGTTAACAAGGCTGGGGACAGCAGGTGAATCACTACTGGATAATTTTCGTTTGATTGTTTTAATGCAAAGAAGCTTGTGGGTTGAAAGATGTATCCACGATCTTGCTAGAGCTATATATTCTCTAGAAGCAATGCGGTATATGGGTTTTTGTGTTCCTGATATTCAGTTTCATATAAATCAAGGTTCACTTGTGTGTTTGCAAGAACTTTTCTTGGGTTTTTTACCGCCTATGTTAGGTGATGAATTAGAGTCTGTTGCGTCAACAGCATTGCCATGTGTGCTTGCTTCGCAGGGGAACTATCTTGAACTTCTTAATCTGACATTAAATAAATTTTTAACATGTGGTAGAGAACGTTATTATGTAGGAATGCGTTCGAGAAATAGAGCTGCTGATTTGGGATTTATTGTGTGGGAACTTAGAAGGGCAGGGTTTTTAGATCCTAAGCAGGGGATAGATCAATTTGCAGCAGGATTGCAAAAAGTATCTTTGCTTGATGACTTGCAGTTTGTAACATATGTTGGCAGATTATTAGAAGAAGCTGGATTTCCTGTTCAAGGAATATCCGAGTTTTTAGAATTTCAACATGAATATCGCGAATCTTTTTTGACCTCAGATGTAATAGACTTATGCACAGTTGCTCAGTATGTAGAGCCTCAAATAGCAGAGAGTCTTGATTTTCTTAGACGTTTCATGATTTCAAAACAGGAACTTTTACCTGATCAAATCAGATCCCATATGCATAGACCGGAGCGAATTGATTTAATTCAAAAAGCAGAAGTTATTATTAATAGGATGATTGAGTCAGCTACAGAAATTTCTTTTGATGATCATGTAGCTCAGATGTTATCTGATGATGTTCGAGTTATTCGAATTACAGGAGCGACTGCTAGAGGGAAAAGTACTTTTATGCCCGTGCTTGTTAGTGAGTTGGAGGCAAAGGGACGGCGTGTGATACCTATTAGCCTGGATGGTATTGGTTTAAGACATCGCAATGAACGGGAACCTATTAAATCAATGATTTTGCGCGGCGCTGGAATGGGATTTGAATCATATTCAGATACAGAGCTGTGTTTTGATCAGGAAAAAGTGGAACGCTTTTTTGATGATCTTGTTTTAGGGTTAGATTCTAATAACCCTAGTCCTTTTATTCTACGAACAATGGAACGAACATGGCAGCAAGAATGCTTGCAGGGTTTGAGCCTACGACAATGGAAGGAGAAGGTACGAAGTTGTTA
>CAZLRI010000519.1:0-1702 GCA_964561745.1 uncultured Pseudobdellovibrionaceae bacterium
GCTCTTTATCTATTGGCCACCGTGGAGAATGGGGATTATTAAATAGGAAAGTGTAACACAGATATTCTTGTCTGTGATCCTTTGTATGTTCTTTAGATTGATGCAGACAAGGGGCCATAAAGCACAGACAGGAATGTCTGTGCTACGATTGATGCAGACATTTGGGGGTAGATAAGACTTGAAGAAAGAAAAAAAACATGTCGAAGAAAGAAAGGAACTCGTTGAGGAGATAACCATTCCCGTAGAGACACAAGATATTGCGTCTCTACTTGAGGAAAAGACGCGTCTGGCTGATGAATATCTGGAACATTTGAGACGAGTAACGGCTGAGTTTAAAAACTATAAAAAACGACAGGCAAGAATATTAGTAGAAAATAGACAACTGTCCAATGAGATGCTGATCAGAGAGCTGATACCTGTATTGGACAACTTTGAACGGGCTATGGATAAAGCCAATATGTCTTCCCTTGAATCCTTTTTTGAGGGTGTCTCTCTGATAAAATCTCAACTTGATGATATTCTTAAAAAACAAGGGTTGACTAAGATGCAAACCATTGGTGTTCCATTTAATCCAGTGTTGCATGAAGCCTTAATGCATGTTCCATCAGAACAATATCTAGAGGATGTGATTGTTGAAGATATTCATGGTGGATATATGCTGTTTGATAAGGTTATCAAACATGCACAGGTAATTGTCTCAAAAGGAAAAATAAGTGAAGAGCGAAAAGTGAAGAGCGAAAAGTGAAGAGCGAAAAGTGAAGAGCGAAGGTGGAAATTATAATTTATTCTTTCCTCCATTTTTCACTTTTCACTCTTCACTTTTCACTTAAAAAAGGGGTGAAACGAGTTGGCTCAACAAAAACGAGATTATTATGAAGTCCTTGGTGTGGGCAGAAATGCTCAAACAGAAGAGATAAAGTCAGCTTATCGAAAGCTGGCAAAACAATATCACCCGGATGCTAACCCAAGCGGTAAAAAGGTTGCAGAGGAAAAATTTAAGGAAATAAGTGAGGCATATGCAGTGCTTTCTGATTCAGAGAAAAGGGCACGATATGATCAGTTTGGTCATGTTGGTGCTGCTGGCTCTGAACAGGGGTTTGATTTTTCCGGGGTTGATTTTGGGGATATATTTGGTGATTTATTTGAAGGGGTGTTTGGCACATCAAACCGTCGCCGTGAGGGACCAAAAAGTAGAAGGGGGGCAGACCTTCAATATAATCTGAAGATTAATCTAAAAGAAGCAGCGTTTGGTTGTAAAAAAGTAATCAAATTTTCACGCAACGAAGGGTGTTCAGCCTGTAATGGTAATGGAGCAAAGCCAGGTACAACCAAGCATACCTGTCAATCTTGTGGCGGTAGCGGTCAGGTGAGGGTTACCCAGGGATTCTTTTCTGTTGCTCGAACATGCGATAGATGTCGTGGGCAGGGAACTATTATCGATACCCCGTGCGTTACTTGCCGGGGAACAGGCAGGATTATGAAGGCTCAAAGCATTACTGTAAAAATACCGGCTGGTGTGGATACTGGTTCAAGGATACGGATAAGCGGAGGGGGAGAGGTTGGTTCAAATCAGGGAACCGCTGGTGATCTTTATGTGGTTATCATTGTTCAGGAAAATGAAACATTTAAGAGGAATGAAAATAATATATTTTGCGATGTATCTATCAGCTTTGTTATGGATGCCATTGGGGGAGAGGTTGAT
>CAZLRI010000520.1:0-1700 GCA_964561745.1 uncultured Pseudobdellovibrionaceae bacterium
GAGAACCTTTTTTTGCACGGGGGTAGGATCAAGTGTGCCGTGAAGAGTCTTGTATAATACAAGATGCGTGTGAAATGATGCCCATTTCTAACGCAAAATGAGCTTGAAATAGCCCATTTGTGCGTCAAAGTGTGAATCTGTCATAATTGAGGATATGACAATCAACATGACGGATTCACACGCCTTAAGTGTGGCACAAATTAAAGCATTTTTAAAGGTTGACTCTGCAATTAAATTCAAAGCAGTTTCTAAAAAGGAAAAGTACGAATGGATTGATAATGTTTTAACTAAATTCAGATACTTCTGTTTGAATAAAAAAGAGAAAGGTATTGCTAGGAATTACATCGTTAAAATGACAGGATTATCCAAATCCCAAGCAGACAGGCTCATTGCCAAGAAAAAGAAGTTCGGTAAAGTTTTTCTCAGTTCAACCAGGAAACACTGTTTCACACGCAAGTATGGCCCTACAGATATTGCTTTGCTGGTTAAAACAGATAACGCCCATAAAAGATTATCGGGTCAGGCTACCAAGACAATCCTTGGAAGAGAATACGGGGTATTTGGCAAAAAAGAATACCGGAACATTGGCAATGTATCGGTTGCTCACATCTACAATCTAAGAGAAACCAGACAATACCAATCTCATAGTTTAACGGTTAAAAAGACTAATTCTGTTAAGGTTCCAATTGGAGAAAGAAAGAAACCGGAACCTCAAGGCAGACCGGGCTTCCTGCGCGTAGATACGGTGCACCAGGGCGATTACAACAAGAAAAAGGGCGTCTATCATATCAATATCACTGATGAGACGCTTCAATGGGAAATAGTAGGTTCTGTGGAAAAAATATCTGAATATTTTCTTGAACCATTGTTAAAAGATCTAATTGACCAAATTCCATTTAAGATAATCAATTTTCATTCAGATAATGGATCAGAATTCATTAACAAGGTGGTAGCTAAATTGTTAAACAAACTATTGATTCAACAAACTAAGTCTCGAGCAAGGCACTGCAATGACAATGCTTTGGCAGAATGCAAGAATGGAGCTGTTGTTAGAAAACATATGAGTTACATCCATATACCGGCTCACTTTGCCAAAGCAGTAAATCAGTTCTGTAAACAATATTTCAATATCTATCTTAATTTTCACAGACCTTGTGGATTTGCAACAATAATCACAGATAAAAAAGGAAAACAAAAGAAAATTTACAAACAAACAGATTACCAAACACCTTACGAAAAATTAAAGTCATTAGATAATGCAAAACAATATTTAAAAGAAGGTCTTAGTTTTGAGATACTGGACAAGATTGCTTACAATATGAGCGACAATGATTTTGCAGAAGAAATGCAGAAATTTAAAGAAGAGTTATTTAAAAATTTCAAACATATCCCTCAAGAAATGATTGAATTCGTTACTTTCATTTCACACGCATATGTTGATTAGAAAATACTTCCCAAGTCTTGTATAATACAAGATGCGTGTGAAATGATGCCAATTTCTAACGCAAAATGAGCCTGAAATGGCCCATTTGTGCGTCAAAAGCGTGAATCTGTCATAATTGAGGATATGACAATCAACATGACGGATTCACGCGCCTTAAGTGTGGCACAAATTAAAGCATTTTTAAAGGTTGACTCTGCAATCAAATTCAAAGCAGTTTCTAAAAAGGAAAAGTACGAATGGATTGATAATGTTTTAA
>CAZLRI010000521.1:0-1696 GCA_964561745.1 uncultured Pseudobdellovibrionaceae bacterium
GAAGCTACCTCCCATTGCTACAATCGGTCATTTTGTTTTGCGGGAGCTATAGCAGATAAATTAAAAAGTTTTTTGAGATAAAGAAAAGGAGCTCAATTAATGAATTATGAAACATATTTTTCTAAGGTTAAGGAAACATCAGATTATCTTAAAACAAAGATGGATATTAAGCCTAAGCTCTTGGTGGTTCTCACTGGTGGAGCAGATGTTTTTTTGACTTTATTAACTGACCAGAAAATTTTGCCATTTTCCGAAATTCCGAATTTTCCTGCCACTAAAGCAGAAGGATATGCAGGCAATCTTGTGTTTGGCAGGTTGGAAGGAATTCCCATTCTTGCCATGCAGGGAAGATATCACTATTGTGAAGGTCATTCTCCGCAAATGGTGGCGTTTCCTTATTTTGTGTTTGCTGATTTGGGTATAAAAAATCTTATTACAACAAATGTAGCAGGCGGAATTAATAGCTCATACAAGTCTGGTGATATCGTTGTTATACGTGATCATATTAATATGATGGGGACAAATCCTTTAATAGGCATTACAACTCAAAAAAATACAGATCAATTTACAAGCATGTCTAATGCATATGATGAATCTTTGAGAAAATTAGCTTTTAAAGTAGCTGAAAGAGAGAAGCTGGAGTTAAGAGATTCTGTTTTTATTGGTGTAAGCGGGCCATCATATGAAACAAAATCTGAGATTAAAGTTTTTCGTATGATGGGTGCTGATGCTGTTGGTATGTCCAGTGTATTTGAAGTAATTGCATGCAATTACCTAAAAATTAAAGTTTTAATGCTGACCTGTATCAGTAATGTGGCGGCTGATTTGCATGAAGGTCATATATCCCATACCGAAGTTATGAATGTTATTTCACAAACTCAGACAAAATTGTGCAATTACATTGCTTCCATAATAAAGGAGTTAAGACCAAAACTGGAGAATTAGTGTAATTGAGTATAAAAGATAAAAAAACTATTGTCATAGGAACCCGTTCATCAGAGCTCGCTAGAATTCAGGCGGATATTATTGCGAATAGCCTAAAAGATTTTTTTGATATCAAAATTAAAACAATCTCAACAAGCGGTGACAAAATTTCTGGATCTCTAAAGGATATTGGAGGTAAATCTTTATTTGTAAAGGAGATTGAACACGCTTTGTTGGAAGACGAAATTGATATTGCTGTCCACAGCTTAAAGGATGTGCCTGCTGAAATCCCTTCAGGTCTTGAAATAGCAGCTATTACAAAAAGGGAAGATCCAAGAGAAGCTTTTCTTTCAGATCATTGCAATAATTTTTTTGACCTGCCTAAGGGTGCAAGGATTGGCACATCATCGCCCAGAAGATCCTCTCTTATTTTAGCTAAACGACCTGATTTAGAGATAGTTCCAATTCGTGGTAATGTTGATAGCCGCATGCAAAAGATGTCTCGAGGGTTATGTGACGGGTTAATCTTGGCGCTGGCTGGTTTGCGGCGACTTGGATGTGAAAGCAGCGTCAGGCATGTTTTTTCTGTTGATGATTTTGTGCCATCAGTAGGGCAGGGAGCTTTAGGAATTGAGGTAAAAAAAGATAGGTCTGATTTAATCAGGATATTAAGGGAGGTGTGTAATGATCAGGAATCAGAATTGTGTATTAAGGCTGAGCGTGCATATCTCAAGGCGATCAGTGGAGATTGTTATACTCCTCTTGGGGCGTG
>CAZLRI010000522.1:0-1668 GCA_964561745.1 uncultured Pseudobdellovibrionaceae bacterium
TTTTTTTAATTCTTACCACTAACGCCACTATATGTAAAGGTAAAATTCACCTCCGACTTAAAAGTTTCTATAAAGCGACGAAAACACCGCCTTTCAGGTCAATTAGACTGGTAATCTTTCCTGTTTTTTTATTCACATAGACGAGCGCTTCGCCGTTTCCAACCTTTGAAAGCAGTTCCTCCACTTCCGGACGGATATTTTTATCTTTAAGCTCGAGGTGATAACCTGCCTTGTATATCCTTGCTTCCTTCTCCATGGATGTCAACAATTCGTCTTTGGAAACCTTGTCCAGAACGAGATTTTTAAAGACAATAGCGGCAACATCCGCTGACTGCCCTTTGGTCAATTCCCTCATAAGAATCTCGGCATTGCCTTCCGTAAGCTTTAATGCCTCATCATATTTTGTTTCATTTAACAAAGTAAAAAACTGCCTTATTGTATTTTCATCCTTTACAGGCTTGCACGCAGCCATGAAAAGCAAAATAAGGAAAACACTAATAGGCGTAAAAACTTTCCGTATCATTGCCTTCTCCCGCCTCAACCCCTACAGGACCTTTCTGTATATCTTCTGTATGCCCCTGAAAGCGCCGGTTTTAGATTTTGTCCTCACCGCATGTTTCACAAAAACATAATCAGCGCTTTCTTCCGGGATAACACAGATGCTTCTGTCTGGAAAAAGTTCTGTCTCGGTCACTGTGCACTCCGAAATAACACGGGGGACAAGGGATGTTGTGCCTTTTACAGGGTCCTTTTCGGGAACAAATTCTATAATGTCAACTGTGCTGCCGGCCTCAATGCCGTCAGCCTTTCCAAGGCTTAGAAATGCTATCCTGTTTTTCTTGTTTGACTTGTGAGTCATGGTCTTGGAAATATAGCCGTAAACAGGAAAGGCTTCGGCAAGGGACTCTTTAATATCGTCAATTGCGCGGTATACTGCCTCTTGAAGCAAGCCGCATGCATTTTGAACCCTGCAGTCATAAGAGCTGCTTACGTTTCTCGGCAAATTGGTTTTCTGGCCGTCAAGCTGGAATACCTGCTGAATGCTTCCCGAAGGAAACGTAATAAGCCTGTAATTAACCAACACCTTGCCTGACTCGGTGCACGTGGGACTTGCATAATACATTTGACCTGTAAAAACATTCTTTCTCTGCCCTCCTTCTATGAATGCAGCATTGACCCCTGTAGATGAAACAGCTCCCACAAATACAAAGTCCACGCCCTTTGCAATCTGCATGAACTTATTAGCGTCTACTTCGCTCGTGATTCCCGCCTGAAACTTCATTTCCTGCATAAAGGCGTCAAGTTGGCTCCTCTCAACAACTTCTACGGTGCCAATTTTTGCGAGTGTCTGCGTGAAATTTTCATGCGCTGCCTGCCCCAACCCGCAAATAGTTCTGAACTGCGTGAAATCACCCGGCGGCAAGACAGCCAGTTTCGCCTTCTTCTTGTCTATAACATACTGGGGCAATTGGTGAGACGCTGTTTTGGCGTCAATCGCCTCCTGTTTGAACTCGGATATGGTCAGCTTCGGAGCGCAGGAAGATGCGACAAAAGCTGCTGTTGTAATAGTTACTACAGAGATTATTAACTGCCTGATTTTCATTGAAACCCCCTTTATTTCTGGTATCTTACAGTTATTGAATACGGTGAAAAGTTTACTATCTGGAA
>CAZLRI010000523.1:0-1657 GCA_964561745.1 uncultured Pseudobdellovibrionaceae bacterium
TGCCCACATTGTGGAACAAAGGTCTTCAGAATTTTAGGAAAAGCTTAATTTTCTTGTTTTATTTTTATTATATTATTTAGTCCTAGTTTTATTTTGAAAATCCTCAATTGCTCTAAAGAAATCTATTTTTGTAAAGTCAGGCCATTGCTTATCTGTAAAAAAAATCATAGAGTTTTTTGAGTCCCACAGCAAAAGCCCTGAAAATTCCTTACTGTTTTCTATTATTAAATCAGGCGATATAAAATATGATGAATAAAGATTTTCCTTTATTAGCTGGTTGTTTATTGATTCAGGATCAATCTTTTCTGACTTTATCTGCCTTGCAATAAGCCTGCATGCATCAGCTATCTCTTCATGGCCATCATAATTCACACAGAAATTAAGGAAGAATTTATCATAATCCTTTGTGGATTCTATTATCTCCTTTATTGGATTTACTACGCGCTCAGGCAAATCATACCATTTTCCAAGAATAGACACCTTTATCTGTTCTTTACAGATTCTTTTATCTTCAATAAGTTTATTGAAAAATTTAGCCAAGTCATCCATCACAAATGAAAAATTCTCAGAATTCTTTGCACTGACCGATAAAAGAAAGATTGTCATAATAGGTATATTAAATTTTATTTGGATATTCATAAGATCTTTTATCAGGCTAGTCCTTTTATTGTACATATCTTCTAAATTTATATTATGCATAGGCTTTGGCTCTTTTTCCATTGTAATTGCTACATGCCTAGGCATATCTGCTCTGATTATATGAATTTTTTCCCTTGCTTTTAGGATATCAGTTATCTTCTTGAACATATAGCTACTATATGATAAAGAACTTTATAAAGCTTTTTGTTTAAAAAGATTTTTTCTCACAAAGTTTAAATATAGGTCTCTAATTTTTTTTACTAAGATGTTTTTATTATCTAATGTCACAGCTTTCATAAGTTTAATTATTGCAAGCATAACAGATATTAAGACAAGGGAAGTGCCAGACTGGCTTAACTACGGCCTTATTATTTTTGGACTTGGCTCAAGGCTTATTTATTCTGTTGCATTAGCTGACTTTAGTTTCTTCTTATATGGGCTGGCAGGATTTTTTGTGTTTTTTGTAATAGCAAACCTCATGTTCTATTCTGCGCAGTGGGGCGGGGGCGACAGCAAGCTTTTGATGGGCCTTGGAGCAGTGATTGGCCTGAATTTTAATTTTAAGGAAATGCCTTTTCTTATTATTTTCTGGATTAATATAATCCTAGTAGGATCAATATATGGTCTTTTCTGGAGCTTTGTATTGGCATTTAAGAACAAAAATAAGTTTTTAAGTGATTTTATGGCAAGGATAAAAAAATCAGTTAAAATAAGAAGATTTTTGTTAATAATATGCCTTACAGTGCTTTTGTCTGCATTTTTTGTAGATATCCCGATGATAAGATTTTTTTTGGTTATTCTTGTTTTTTCGTCGCTATTGATTTACTATATATCAATATTTGTTAAGTCAGTTGAGAAGACATGCCTTCTTAAATATGTTGAGCCTGAAAAGCTTACAGAGGGTGACTGGATTGCAAAAAATATTATTATTAAGAAAAAAAGAATCTGCGGCCCAAAGGACTTAGGCATTGAAAAGAAGCAGATAAAACAATTAATTCAGCTAAAAAGAAAAGGCCTG
>CAZLRI010000524.1:0-726 GCA_964561745.1 uncultured Pseudobdellovibrionaceae bacterium
TCTACTTTGATAATAAAAGGGAAGCATTTGGTGAAACAATTTACCTGGGAGAAGTGTGCGGAAAAATATGAAGAATTGTTTGAACTTGCTAAAGAACAAAAAATAACATTGTCAGGAATAATTGAAGACAGTCGTGGTGTAAAGTTTTGTGATATCTTAAATAGAAGAGTTGTCTCAAAAATGGGTTCAGAACTCTCTACAGAGATTCAGGAAATTTTAGAAAAAACAAAAGACAGCAATTTATTATTTTATATTCTTAAAAAAGGAGAAAGAACTTGTATATTCAACTATTCTATAAACCCTGGAATTCATCCTGTATTAAAAGAGTTCAAACAATTAGAAAAATCATTCCTTAGTTTTTACATTAAAACAGTAGAATTTGACAGACCAATTAGAGTAGATTTCATTAATTTTGGAGATAAGATTGAAACAGCTGATAGAATTTCAAGCATACTTATGAAAACTTCCGGGCATGCAGGATATGGGCTACCAACTGTGCTAATAGAATCAGACCAAAGAGCTAAGCTATCAGAAAAGGATATTGACATGTTTTATTCTGACTTGATATCAAAGACAGGCAATGTTTCTAGTTTATTTATAATTAGAACAAGTGAGCTTAGAACCCCAATACCCATAAGTGATGAAATGATATTTCCAGAAAAGGCAGACTCTGCAATAAATGAACCTAACCCTGGCAAACGATGTGCAATTGTTCCAAAATCAACA
>CAZLRI010000524.1:736-1649 GCA_964561745.1 uncultured Pseudobdellovibrionaceae bacterium
TAAAATGAGAAGAGATATGATACCATTCTAATTATTCATAATCCTTTTATATATCGTCAACAAATAATAAATTAGTACTAATTGTAGGTGGGGTGTATGGAGAAAAAATATGTATTTGTGTCGTTGATTCTTGGAATTTTTGTTTTATCTATCGTAGGATCTTTTATTGTGACTAAACTAACAGGTTATTTCGCAAGTCCCTGTTCAAAACCGACAATAATATCCGGGAAGGTTTATCCTGAGAAAGTAAGCCCAGGCCAATTCCTGACAGTTACTGTGGAAGTAGAAGATAAATGCAGAATAGAAGAAGTTACAGGAAAAATATATCACGAGAAAGGTTGGGATGATGTTATTTTAGAAAGAAAATATATTAAATCTAAAAAAAGTATATATGAGATTGATTGGAAATCTCATGATGGAGTTAATATGGAATGGTATGATATTATAGTTCAAGTAAAAAACAAGGATAAGAAATCTGAAATCAAGTTGAAATACCAAGACCCGACCGTCAATCACTCTGCTTCTGAAGTTACAGCAGGCACTTTTGACTCGGGTAATTTTGTTTTTCAAGGCAACTTGACAGTAGATTCTCCTGATTTTCATGTTGATGCTACTAATGGAAGGGTCGGCATCGGAACAATAACACCATCAAATAATCTTGACGTAGTTGGTACAACAATCTCAAGAATTTCTGTGAATTCTACTGGGGCTAATTCTTATGCTGGTATTGAGTTAGTAAATGACGCCAGAGGTTGGTTAATTCAAACACAATCAGATTTAGCTGATTCTCTTATCATTTATGATGAGACTTCTACAAAAATAAGAATGACTATCGACAGTACTGATGGCAACGTCGGCATCGGGACACAGACTCCAGGAAGTAGATTGGAAGTAGAAAATATATCTGTAGCAA
>CAZLRI010000525.1:0-1648 GCA_964561745.1 uncultured Pseudobdellovibrionaceae bacterium
TGTGAAACTACCTCCCATTGCTACAATCGGTCATTTTGTTTTGCGGGAGCTATAGCTAACGACTATATGCAATTCCTTCTCTTAAGAGCGCACTTGTTGAAACCACCATTGCTTTTAAATCATATTGGCTAAAATCTGTTATTTTTACGAGTTCAAAACTGCCAACTTTAGCCCTGCCTTTTTCAATATATACTTTACCGTCAACTTCAGGACCCTGCCCCATATGCCTTGCTTCATATCCACCCTGCTTTGACTCTCTTTCAACCAATACCTGTCTTACTTTGCCGACATAACCCCTGTTTTTATCAAAGGATATTTCTTGCTGCAGCTTCATCACTTCATTAAATCTTAAATCAATTATTTTTTGAGGCACCTGACCCTTTAACCCTGCAGCATATGTGCCTTCTTCATTAGAATACTTAAAAACACCCAAATGATCAAATTTTGCCCATGAAACAAAATCAACCAGCTTATAAAAGTCATCATCTGTCTCACCTGGGAAACCAACAATAATGCTTGTTCTTAAAGAAACATCCGGCATTTGCGCCCTTAAATAATCCATTAAACGATATATCTCAGAAGAGGAGCCTTCTCTTCTCATGGACTTTAAAATCTCATCGCTTATATGCTGAACAGGGATATCAATATAACGACATATATCTGAATAAGCTTTCATTACATGTACAGCACCTATTGGAAAACCGTGCGGATATGTATAAAATAAGCGTATCCATTTATCGTAAGGCATAGTAGCCAGTTTTCTGAGCAATGTTTCCAGATTTTCATTTGATTTTAAATCACGACCATAAGCTGTTGTATCCTGCCCAATAAGATTTATTTCCTTAACACCACAATCCAGCATCTTTTTTGCTTCTTTAATAATTGATGTAATCTTACGACTTCTGTATTTCCCTCTGAGTTTGGGAATAACACAAAAAGAACATGGGTGAAAACATCCCTCTGATATCTTTAGATAAGCATAATGTGCTTCTGTAACCCTTATTCTTGGCGTATTATGATCATATAAAAAAACTGGTTTATTAACAAAAACGTTTTTATTTTTTCTGGTTTTTAATATCTCAGCTATTCTGTGAAATTCTCCAGAACCTAAAAAAACATCTACTTCAGGCATGGATTTTACAAGATCTGAACTATATCTCTGGGGCAAGCATCCTGCAACAATCAGCTGCTTACAGCTGCCATTTTTCTTATAAGCCCCCATCTCTAAAATTGTGTCAATTGCCTCTGTTTTTGCATCCTTAATAAAAGCGCATGTATTAATAATAATAATATCTGCCTTATCTGGATTATCAACAAACAGAAAGCCCTCTTGGCTCAGCATTCCCAGCATAACCTCAGTATCAACCAGATTTTTTGCACATCCTAAACTTATAAAATAGACTGAATTCATAAAGTTAACATAACCTTTGCAAGCTTGGCTCGCAAGAGTTATGTTGATTATATGAGTTTAAATTATGGAATAGTTGGGCTTCCCAATGTTGGCAAATCAACAATATTTAACGCCATGACCAAAGCATGGGTGCCTGCTGAGAACTATCCATTTTGCACAACAGATCATCACAAAGGTATTGGTAACAGGTCAGCGAAATAAATTTCATTTTTGATACGATTTATCTTGACGTTGTTT
>CAZLRI010000526.1:0-1626 GCA_964561745.1 uncultured Pseudobdellovibrionaceae bacterium
GGTATAATAATATTCATCTTCATAGCGGTATTAACTTTGTTACGCCAGCATCAAAACATTGTGGTGTTGATAAAGAGATCTTAAAAAAACGACATGAAATTTATGAACAAGCTAAATTAAGAAATCCCAACAGATGGTCAGGAAAAACAAGAAATTGGTCAGCTGTAACTATTGTTAATCTTAACCCCAAAAAAGCGTCACAGAAAGGAGAATATCAAATCGCCGCGTAAATATTTAGGCGACATGTCGCTTGACAATTACCGCACCATGAACACAGACTGTTTTTTTAAGAAAGCAGTCTCTTAAACGATCTGCTTCAGAGAAAAGCAGATGAAGATCTTCAGCAGTATCAAGTGTCATTAGGTATTTGACATCATTTTTTGTGAGTTTTCCGCGTTTGATGATGTCAAAGAATGTTTTTCTTTGTGCAACCTTGTTCAACAGCTCTATCATCTCCACTGCTTCATTTTCTTTTAATATTTTTAAGATTTGACCACCATATGCCAAAGCATAATCACCGGGTTTTGCATCTGGATGCAGGGTGCAGTCGATTTCTTTTTCTTGTCCGGAAAAAGGGGTTACAATTACCTTGTTCCCATTTTTTGCATTTATTTTAGCTGGTAGAGCTATACACATTTAAAGACCTCTTGCAGAAGATAGTTAAGATTGTATAAGTTAAAACTCAATCTTTATGAATTTTTTCAAAAAAATAACTAGTGCAGCCTTATTGCTGATTATCTTATTAAGTGCAAGTGTTGCAAAAGGTCAACTGCCTTCTCCAACAGGTTATGTTAATGATTTTGCGAATATTTTAGATAAAAAAACCGTAACATATCTTAATGGCATGTTGTCTGCATTTGAGGCGCAAACCACTGATGAAATTGCTATAGCTACAGTTCCTGATATTGGTGATAATTCAATAGAGGATTATGCAGTTGATCTTTATAAACAATGGGGAATAGGGAAAAAAGGCAAGGATAACGGCTTGTTATTGTTAATTGCTCCTAAGCAAAGGCAGGTTAGAATAGAGGTGGGATATGGGCTTGAGGGAATTATAAATGATTCAATGGCAGGTCGTATCATACGTGAAAAGATGATACCGTATTTTAAAACCAAAGATTATGCTAAAGGAATTATTGAAGGGACAAATACAGTTATTGCATTGATAGCACATAGTGAAGGTAAGGATTTTTACGTAGAAACAGATGATTCTAAAATAGTTGTTGGTAGTGAGGAAAAATCTTTTCTTAGCCGCATCGGTTTTATCCTATTTTTTATATTTATCATTTATATGGTAATAAGACATCCTTGGCTTTTATTTTTAATCCTAACTTTTAGAACAAGGGGCGGTGGTTTTGGCGGTGGCAGAGGAGGATTTGGTGGCGGATTTGGAGGTTTTGGAGGAGGACTTTCAGGAGGCGGTGGTGCTACTGGAAGTTGGTAATGTAACGACTGAGGTTATTATGACACCATATGAGTTTTCACATCAATTGGAACTGCTTCATCAGGGAGAGCTCGAATCAGTTGTTTTATATGGTTCTGCGGTTAGTAGTGATTTTTCTAAAAAGCTTTCAGATTATAATATTATCGTAATTTTAAAAGATCCTTCTCCAGTTAAATTGGCAA
>CAZLRI010000527.1:0-1624 GCA_964561745.1 uncultured Pseudobdellovibrionaceae bacterium
TTTGTTCAGAAGATATTACCTGATGTAATTGATTTTACCGGAGAATCCTATGATAGTGATCCATTTCCTAATGGGAAACCAAATTATTTAATATTGCCAACTGATGAACGCAATTGGTTAAGAAATAGTGGTACTAACACTCTTGCAGATATGGGTGATGGGAATAAGGATAATGACTGGGAAATCCTGGTTCCATTTGACAAGGTAAATCCTGCAGATACAGATGAACGACATTATAAATCCAAATTTACAATTACTATGGCATATTATTTGAGTAGCCCGTTTAATGAGGGGAGTTATTATGTGAAAGGGCTTGCCAAATTAGTTAGTGCTGACTGGAAGTTTGCAGCATATGATACTACTACGGGCAACGAAATGTGGCATTGTGCTCCTTTTTATGGACATTATGGCGTTCATTCCCAATCTAAGGAACAGGGATTTGAGGTGAGGGAGACAAAATTACCAACAGGTATGGATAATATAGCCCCTGGGGTTTATGAGTCATATCCATCTGGTGGTGTTGATGTGTCTCCTTTTGAGATAAAGAATGAGATATGGGTTAAGGTAGAGGATAATAGTAATGGTAGTGGTGTTGATTTCCGCTCTGAATCATCATATCTTAGATTGTTTGATGCAAACAAGACGAATGTAGCCGGGATAGCTACTAATAATGCGACGGATAAACTTTGTCTGATTATTGATAAGGGTCTCTATCCTAATGGATTAGAAAAGCCCGGGGCATATACGATAGAGGTTGTTGTTAGGGATATGGCTAATAATGTCAGTAAGGTTAGTCGGAGTTTTACTGTGTTGGATAGATTGCCACCGGAGATAGAAAACATCTCTCCCAAAGAAGGCTCTGTGTATTATGAGGGATTTGGTCTATCGTTGAGTGCTACAATTTCAGAGTTGCAAAGAGGTAAATCAGGGGTAAATTGGGGAAGTTCCAGAATTACTCTAAGCAAGGATGGAACAGAGATAAATATACAGAGTTATAAACAAATGTCAAATATAGATCAAGAGATAAATGTAAACTATGGAATATTATCCTATGAATTGCCATGGGATTTTCTTAAGCAAGGCACTTATACCATGAATGTTCTGGCATGGGATACTTCGGGTAATCCGGCATCAAAAGAGATTTCATTCAGGGTTATTCGAGGGATTGAGATCTTTTTTGATCACCCTGAATTTGGGCTGTTTCCTACCCTTGCTTTTAAGCCAAATACAGAGATGTTCTTTAATGGAAGCTCAACCATAGTAAGTACGCAAACCATCAGCCTTAAGCAGGGGGCAACTATAACAGCTACTGCTATTGCTGGGTATACATTGTTTGGAGAGCCTGTAAGTGTATTGATAGGTACAAGGAGTGCTTATGGAGCAACCTTTAGTCAAAGCGTCCAGTTAACCATATACTATACAGGGACAGAACTAAACTTGTTGCCTGTTGGGAAAAGCGAGGATGTTCTTGTCTTGTACGGCTATGATGGAGGAAAATGGAACTTGGTTCCTGGGGCAAAGAAAGGAATGTATACGATTAAACAAAATGAGCCTCTATACTCCACCTATACCCTGGCTTATATTACCCCTCAAAAGTGGACAGTAATGTCTTCTAATGGATCAG
>CAZLRI010000528.1:0-1623 GCA_964561745.1 uncultured Pseudobdellovibrionaceae bacterium
CCTTTAACAAAGGCAGCAGGTTCCTTGCAAGGTCTGACGGCACAGGCGGTTCTTCATCCTTATACGAGATGCCAAGCCCGCCGCCAATATCCAGGCATTTGATATTCACTCCCTGCGCTCTGAGTTCATCAACAAGAATCAGAATCCTTTTGAGCGCATCAACAAACGGAGACACCTTTGTAATCTGAGAGCCTATGTGCTTGTGTATCCCGATAACGGAAATATTTTTAAGCCTGCCTGCAATCTTATCATGTTCAACCGCATCTTCAATCGGGATACCGAACTTATGCTGTCTTAATCCCGTTGAGATATAAGGATGAGTTTCAGGGTCAATATCAGGATTAATCCTCAAGGCAACAGGAGCCTTTGTCTTCATCTCTCCGGCAATTTTGTTTATCGCCCTCAGTTCATCTTCAGACTCCACATTAAACATAAGTATTCTTGACTTCAATGCAAACTGTATCTCTTCCTCTGTTTTTCCGACTCCTGCATATACAATTTTCTTTGAAGGAATGCCAGCATTTAAAGCCGTATATAATTCTCCGCCTGAAACAATATCTGCGCCGCCGCCGTTTTTTGCAAAAAGCCTTAATACTGCTGGATTTGAATTTGACTTAAGCGCAAAGCAGATTATATGCGGATAGCCGTTAAATGCATTCTGATACGCCATGAAGTGCCTGAGAAGGGTTTTATGGCTGTAGATATAAAGAGGCGTTCCGTATTTCTCCGCAAGCCTCTTTACAGGCACGTCCTCCGCAAACAGTTCATTCCTCTTATATTTAAAAAAGTGCATTTTAAAACTATTCCTCTCTGAATTTTTATATATTTTTTAACACAGACTGTCTTATAAAGTCAAAAAAACGTGAATCGCTTTAATCTCCTGACTTTTTATGATAGAATGCATCTATGCGCAAATGGAAGGCAATACGGCTTGCCCGTGGAGCGGGATTTATTTAGGGAGGTAATAGATAAATGAGCAACGACAATAAAGCTTCTATACTCGTTGTTGACGATGACCAATATGTCCTGGAATCTATTTCTATTCTGTTAAAAGAATACGGCTATAACATTTCAACGTGCTCAAATGCCCCCGAGGCGCTTGACATATTTTCAAAGAAGCAATTTGATGTTGTTTTAACGGATATCAAGATGCCTGTAATGACAGGGATTGAATTTCTTGGAAAAATCCGTGAAACCAATAAAGATATTCCTGTAATCATGATGACTGCATACGCGGAGATAGATGCGGCAGTTGCGGCGATAAAAAATGGCGCATTTGATTTTCTAATCAAACCCTATAAGCCGGAATATCTCCTCCATTCAATAGAAAAGGCCATTAAGTATAGCGGCCTTCTGCAGATGGAGAAGAACTACAAGAAGATGCTTGAGGACACAGTTCAAAAGAGAACAAAGGAACTTGCAGATGCGCTGCTTACGGTCAAAAACATGACCACCGAGGTTATCAGGCGTCTGACAACAGTGGCAGAATACAGAGATACCGACACCGGAGCCCATATCTCGCGTGTAGGCCTTTATTCAAATAAGATTGCCGAGGCTCTGGATATGCCTATGGAGTTCATAGAGGCCATCACATTCACAAGTTCCATGCATGATATAGGCAAG
>CAZLRI010000529.1:0-1620 GCA_964561745.1 uncultured Pseudobdellovibrionaceae bacterium
ACTTTCATGGACGTCTCTTGAATCATCCTCACATGAAATAGAGCAAGTAATCAATGAATTAAAATTAATCAGGAGGGCAGTAGAATCTAACAGCCTAGTACACTTTTCTGATGCTATTTTCAACCTAAACTGGGAGAGAACAAGCGAATTGCTTGAACGGATACGATTTGAAATCCCTGACATTTTTTTCTCATGCGACACCCGAGTCGATCTAATAAAAGAAGAACATATAAAAGAATTTAATAAGTCTCGTATGGTATATGTTAGAATGGGTTTTGAAAGTTTTCATAATAATATCCTGAAAATCTCAGAAAAATCATCGACATTCAAGATACAAAAAGATGCCAGCAAACTTATCAGAGAAACGAGCAAACATATAGGAATACATGCCTATATGGTTACAGGGTTGCCTGGAACGACCAGAGAGTCTCTATCTATGGATACTGTTGAAATACAGAGAATGATAGAAAAAGGGTTAGTTGATATTGTAGGCAATAAAATTCTAGTTCCCTATCCTGGAACTCCTTTTCACGAAAATGCCAATGGGTTGGGATTAAGAATATTAACTAAAGACTGGAATAAGTATGATCGAAGGTCATTCCCAACATTTGATTTATTAAATTTGTCTGCTGAGGAGATTTATTTTGGGTACTTAAATCAAGAAGCTGCGTTAAATAACGCGTATGAGCAATCTTTAGGTAGCAAGGTTTCTCGAATAAATGCGAATGATTTGAGTTTGGATTATATTTATTCCAATTATGCAAAAGGTGGAAAACAATAATACCTTGAATGATTAGATGGCTCTTTGACATGCCTAAGTTGGATGGAGTTAGTATATGAACGAGACAACTTTGAACTTAATTAAAGAATGCACAGTCAGAATTCTTGTAGGCCAAAATAAATCCTTTGGATCAGGATTCTTTGTAGCGCCTGGTCTTGTCTTGACCTGCTCCCATGTTATAGAAGATGGGCAACAATCGGACACTTCGGTGTCAATTATAGTTCAATGGAAAAAAGAACAATACAAAGCTCAAGTTGTAAAAGCATTTCCCAAACCCTTCCCTGATATTGCCTTGCTTGGTATTGAATCTCCGATTTCACATCCCTGTGCTTACTTAAACTCCAATATTAATATTGGAGAGAATCTTTATATCTTCGGGTTTTCTGATGAGCAACCAGATGGCGACTCAGCAATGCTGACATATGAGGTCCAACAACTATTGTTTTGGAAAACCAAGACGAGACTATGTTTAAAATGCAATCAGGCCAGATTAGGCCTGGTTTTAGTGGTGCGCCTATATTATGTCTAAGAACAGGATGTGTTTGTGGAATGGTGAAAAGCACGAGAGATCGCGACACTGACATGGGTGGGCGTGCAATTCCAATTTCTGCCGTTTTTGCTCGCTTTCCTTATTTACTCACACAGCAAAGTCTATTTCATCAGCAAAACCCAGAATGGGTTAATTCACTCTTGCCTGAACAAAAACTTGCCGTGAAACAATCCTATGTCTTTCCTGAATTAACATCTCATAATCAGGAAGAAGTGGAGTTTATTAAGGATCGTTTAGTACGACAGGCGGAAAATCTTCGCAGTAGATATATCTCTGGTTCAAGCAGAAT
>CAZLRI010000530.1:0-1616 GCA_964561745.1 uncultured Pseudobdellovibrionaceae bacterium
TATTTTTTAATCTTTTAGGTTAGGTAAAAGATGTAATTGTAACACAGTCTGAATATGAATTGGAAACTTATAAAGCAAAATAAGACATTCTTATCAATTACTATAATTCTTTTTTTTATTTTTGGATCAGTGCTATATTTTGGCGGGAATCAAATATATGAGGAAGATGCAAAGCGGCAGCACGAGAACGAAGTTCATCAATTGCTTTCCGCCAAGGAGACAATCGAAATATTATTTTCTGACTTTGTACATGATTTGTTTTTTTTAAGAGATATTTCGAGCATTAAAGGTTATGTAGATAGTGATTTTGAATCCATTAAATACAGAGATGAAGTTAAGGAGATATTCTATGGCTTTGCGAAGAGTTATAAACAGTATTATAAAATCAGAATTATAGATTCTTCAGGATACGAAATAGTTGGGGTAGACAATAAGCGAGATGGTACTACTGTGATTGTTCCTGATTCCGATTTACAAGATAAGAAGAACCAATACTATTTTCAAGAGGCCATAAAATTGGATAGAGATCAGAGGTATACCTCTCCAATAGATTTGAATACTGAACAGGGGAAGGTAGAGGTACCTTACCTCCCGATGATAAGGTTAGCTACGCCTTTGTTTGACTCTAATGGAAAAAAGAAGGGGATTTTGATTTTGAATTTATATTTCTCGAGAGTTCTTGAACTTCTACCTGAAAATATGTTCATTCAGACTGAAGAAGGGAATATAATATCATTAAAGCCAGACAAATCTATTAACTTCAGTGAGTCAAACTATGATTTTAGTGATCGTTCCGGCAGGTTGGATGTCTCAGACGTAGAAACTTTTCACTATTCTGCTGTGGAGTTCCTTCCTGGCAAGAGAATGATTGTGGCAATATATCACAGCCACCCTTTGTTGAAAATAGCATTACAGAAACTGATATTATCGTCTATAATACTTCTTGTCTTATTTTTTTGCCTAATATTGATTGTTAGCTACATAAGTATCTTGAGATTAAGAGAGTTAATAGGAGCACAAAAAGCAATTATATTTTCTCTTGCGGGACTTACCGAAGGAAGAGATCCGGAAACAGGACATCATTTAGAAAGAACAGGTAACTACTCAGTGGTATTGGCAAAACAGTTACGTAAGGACAAAAAGTACCGAAAATTCATCACCAATGAATTTATTGAAGACCTTTATGATGCCGCTCCTTTGCATGATATAGGAAAAGTGGGAATACGAGATGCCATCTTGTTGAAAGAATCAAAGCTGACCAATGAAGAATACGAAGAGATGAAGAAACACGTGCAGATAGGAAAGCGGTTACTTCAGAACACCATTGATAGGTTCAAACTTAAACAATTATTTTTTATTATGGGCAGAAACATTTGTGCATGCCATCATGAGAGATATAATGGTAAAGGATACCCGGAGGGTTTGAAAGGGCAGGAAATTCCTTTGGAGGCAAGAATTTTTGCCCTGTGTGATGCCTATGACGCAATTAGATCGAAAAGACCTTATAAAGATGAACTGTCACATGAAGAGGCAGTCAAGAGAATTAAGTCTGATAGCGGTGAACACTTTGACCCGGATATTGTGGATGCTTTTCTGAAATGTGAGAAGGAGTTCCT
>CAZLRI010000531.1:0-1603 GCA_964561745.1 uncultured Pseudobdellovibrionaceae bacterium
TTTTATCATTATAGCAGGAGAATATAATATATGTATAATCCAGATATTCCAAAACAGTTTAATGTTCAATGGTATTTAACAAAATATTATGATGTTGCACAGTATATTATATTGCATTCCCTACCGAGTGATTGGGCTTGGGATCATTATGTAACATATGGGTTATGGGAAAAAAGAGAAGTAATTCCTTTTCCAGATGAATCCAATTTTTGTGCAGAAAACTATTTAAAAGTCTATCAAGATGTAGCATCCGACTCTTATTATAGTCAACATCCATATCAACATTTTAAAGATTTTGGTTTTGCTGAAGGAAGATTAGCTTGTCCTAAAATATCCCTCCCCCCAATTGACGCTTCCTTTCCAGCTAATTGGTGTTTTGCTCCACAAGAATATGAAGGATATCTTTTTTTTCCTTATTCTAATAACGGCGGTAGTGAGCATGGTGGTCATTGTAATATAATGGTTTATAATAATGGCTGGGTAATAAATTATCAAATGGGAAGTGGCACAGAAGATATTTGTAAATTGATTCCATATAAAGATAGGCTTTATGCAATTGTAGAGACATACAAATATTTTTCAATAAAAATGAATATCGGTTCTTCATGGATTCCTCAGTCAGCCGATCAGAAACCATATCCTGATTGTGTAAAAGAGATGGGACCAAAGCCTACTCAATATGGAGCATTTGATGCCTGTGTTTGTGATGATATTCTTTATGTTCCGATTGCTGCTTATGATCAAAGTTATCCTTTGATTCTTTGGAAGCACGATGGTAATATATGGGAGAAAACCCCCCACGAATGGAGAGCAGACGATGAAAGACCAACTGGTTGGGCTTGTGGGAGTGACGGTGAAAATATTTTTGTCGGAATAGCTGGATTTGGAAGAGGATTAAATGATAATACTCGTTTTGATGGGATTTGGAGAATTGATAAATATGGAACTAAATATCATGAAGGACCAGGAATAAAAGCACAAAGTTTTATCATGCTTCCAAATGGTGAAATGCTTTGTGGGACAACTGGAGGAAATATTCATGCTAGAAGAGGAGGTACTTGGCCAATTGTATTTTCTACTGGATGTAAGTTTGTTTGTTCTTTGGCGTGGATTGATAATGAGTTATGGATTGGTGGTGATTATCCTGCAAGATTATTTAGGGCTCCAGGTTGGAATTTTCAATTAGTTAAGTCTTGGTTGGACGGGAGTTGTTATGTAGGATCTTTTATGAAACAGCCTGTTTATGCACACTATGAAAATGATAGGGCTTATATAGGTCGTATTTAAAATAATAGAGATAAATATGTATTAAAAATACATATTTAATGTATAAACTCATAAATATTGATGTTTTAGGGTGGGTGGTGGGTTTTTAATTAGATTTTTAATAATCTAATTTGTTAATTCTAAGAATAAATTAATCTCTTCCACAATCACATCTAAACTACTATTCCAAAATTCTTTGCTTGTTACATCAATACCCACAAGCATAGCAACGTCTTCGACACTCATTTGTCCTGTTTTTTGGAGTAATAAGTTTACTTGAGCAACAAATGGTGCACCTTGTTTGATAAATTCAGCATAGATTCCCTTAGCGAACAAT
>CAZLRI010000532.1:0-1591 GCA_964561745.1 uncultured Pseudobdellovibrionaceae bacterium
ATTTATAATGATTCTAAATAAATTTTAATGAAATAGTATCAATTTGGAAAATATGTTGTATATTACGCCAAAATTAGACAGATATGTCATTTTGGGACAGATTCCCTTCTTTAAAAAGATCAAACATTATCACCGATGACGGGGATAAATATGCATCTGAAAAGGTTGGAAGTTTTTCTATTCCCGATGAACTTACAAATACAAATGCCTTTCTCTTAGCGAATACAGTTTCCGAAATCTATTTTCCGATAGATTTTTATGCAGACAGGATTAGCAAATTAAGGTATTTTATAGCAGACAAGTCCGGCAACGAGGTGGTGAACACCGAGTTAAACAGGTTCTTAACAAGCATAAACCCTCTTTATTCGTTCACTGATCTTGTTTACCAATATATTTTTTCGTATTTATCAGCTGGGTATGGAGTTATTTACAGGGCAAAGCCTAGTTTGTATTCACAATCGAAGCTTTCAGCAAGTACGATTGCACGAGTTGACATATTGCAACCTAATCTTTTAGATGTAAATGAATATTCTAATATTTCAATACTGGATTTGCTTTCATTAAATAACCTGATTCGACAAGCGAGGTATATAGATTCATCCTACAACAGAAAAGAGCTGGTTATTGATCAACTTCAAATTGACAACATAGATGCAACAAGACGAGAAGGATCAAACATATTCAGCAAATCGCTTTTGTTCAAGGCGATAAGACCAATAAACAACCTGATGGCAACTTATTCAGCGAGGTATAATGTCTATGCAAACAACGGGGCGGCAGGGTATCTTGTCAAAAAAGCACAATCAGGCAACAGCCTTGAAAATGCAGTTGACCCAAAAACCAGAAAGGATATTTTAAGGGATATTAACGAGAGAAACGGAATCACGGGCAGGCGTAATTTCTGGGGGGTGTCTGGAATTCCTTTGGAGTTTATCAATACCCTTGCACACATTAAAGACCTTATGCCTTTCGAGGAGACGTTAGAGGATTCGATTAAAATTGCCTCTGTATTCCAAATCCCATCTGAATTAGTTCCCCGGAAAGATCAATCTACTTTTAACAACAAAGGGGAATCAGAGCGGGTGGTATGGGAAAACGGTCTAATGTCGATCACAAAATTGGTGTGTGATAATTTCTCAAAGGCGTTTATGATAGATAAAATTGGATACTCGATAGGAGTTGACTATTCAACTGTATCTTGTTTAAAAACAAACGAATCAAATAACGAGGATTTGTACACTAAGAGAATAGCAAATCTAACAGCTTTGAAAAACATATACCCTGAAAATAAGGATATTGATATAGAACTAAATAAAATATTAATGTATTATGGACAAAGATAAACAACCCGATGAACGGAGTGTTATAAGGGCATTCATACAGCCACCAACCGGGAACGGATGGGATTTTGAGTGTATCGCTGTCCCAGGCAAGAACGGGCAAATGAGGCATTCGTATGAAAATGACGAATACTTTATGCAGGTCTTAAGAACCGGAAAAGAAAACATCGACAGTTCAAGGCTTGATTCTGGGCTGCCTTTATTTGATAATCACCCGTTGAATGTATCAGCAATTAACACGCTTGGGATAA
>CAZLRI010000533.1:0-1544 GCA_964561745.1 uncultured Pseudobdellovibrionaceae bacterium
GTGCGTTATTATATAAAGAATAATTACTTATTATACCTTCTTTCATGTTTTCATTAGAAAAAAATGTATATAGAAAATTATCAGGGTCTGCTACATCTCCATTCCAACCAGCAAGATACATATCGTAATCACCATTTTGACCAAGTTCTAATACTTCTTCCCATGGTTTTGCTTCAATAATAACATTAATATTATGGTCGTTAAGGATTTTAGCCGTTAAATACAATGACCTGTAAACAATGTCCCTCTCACGGTCGCTGTAATCAGGGTTTGGTGTCACTATTTTTCTTATCTCGTCAAGGCGAAGGATTGTTATGTCCTTTTTGTATTTTTTTTTATATTTATCCTTAACCTTTTTTGCGATTACGGATTTCCCGCTTCCCGGAAGCCCCGTAAACCATAGTGCGAATGCCATCATTAATCTTAAAATTTAAATAATTTATGCCTAAATTCTTTTTTATTTATTAACTTGTAAGTTATATATATAATATTGGTACTGAAACTGCACAAATTATAGGTGCTTGCCAAAAACAAAACGAATTCATAAAAACATGACTGAAAACCTGGGCGCACGTAAAGAATACGTAAATCCAAAAAAATCCGCAGGTATGGTTTTATTTTTTGGTGCAGTTGAAATGCTAAGCAGGGTAATTAGGGGAACTGTATTTAACCTATCTCTTTTCAATAACATGTATTCTTCAGAAGAATGCTTTCAGGATTCTTCATCATACTCACCTTTACAATCCCGAAATTGCAGTTTAATCAGTTTAATATATTAACAATAAAATTTTATACATAACATAAACAAATAATTTAAATAAAATATAAAGAATAAAATCCATAATATAATACTACTGCTTATTCCAAAATGGTAACTTTACAAAAAGACGAGACTGGCAAGACTATAACAAAAGAAATGTTAGTCCAGATACAAAAGGATGTGAAAAAAGGAAAACAATACACTTCTTTAAGGGTATGGCTCGGTTCAGTGGCTTTCATGACCGGAATTATGGCGCTGGTTATAGCCGGATTACTTATAGAGGAAAATATCTGGATATGGTGGATTTCAGGATTTTTGGGAGCATTACTCATCCTTGTAGGGTTCCATTACATATCCACCTGTTGATCGGGTATCATGTTAATCTTTTAACCTAATATATCAGTACTCACAAAAATGGCAGAAAAATTTTCCAAAGAAAAAATCGAAGAATTACTTGATGAAAACATAGAATCCCAGGCAATGTCTGACATAATGATGGTGGACGAGGAAGTTGATGCATTACTTGAGGAAATGATGCCTGAAGAGGAGATTGACGCTCTTGTCGCTGAAGCAATGTCTGATGAGGAGCTTGATGCTCTTGTTGCCGGTGCTTTGTCTGATGAGGAGGTTGATGCTTTGACTGAGGATGTGATGCCTGATGAGGGTATTGATGCGCTTCTTGAGGAGATGATGCCTGAGGAGGAGATTGATGCTCTTGTTGCTGAGGCGATGTCTGATGAGGAGCTTGATGCTCTTGTTGCCGGTGCTTTGTCTGATGAGGAGG
>CAZLRI010000534.1:0-1541 GCA_964561745.1 uncultured Pseudobdellovibrionaceae bacterium
CTGGCGACCAATACAAGTCTAGAAGGGGAGGCGACGGCTTTGTATATCCAACAGGCGCTGTCTGGCCCGCCTAACGGCGAGGTAAAGCAAAAAATAGAGATTAGTCGGATAGGCCGTGGACTTCCTACCGGGGTTGAGATAGAATATGCAGACGATCAGACGCTCATGCAGGCGCTCTCGACGAGAAAGGTTTTATGAATGATCATGTAACAATAGAAGATGTTAAGAAATTGGCTACAAAAGAAGAATTGGAATTGTTTTCTTACATCACTGATAAGGCAGAAAATGTTGCTTCAGAGATTGTAGAAATGGTTAGACTAGGTGTTGGTACGGGTGATGGTGGAATGATATTTGTATACGGTCCTCAAAATTCAGGAAAAACATTAGTAGCTTGCCTGGTTTCTGAACGATTGTTATCGCATAAACTTATTGTTACACCCATTCAACCAGATGTAGATAGGTCTGATGTTCCTAAAAATAGATACTATTCAAGAAGTGGCGTTGATTTGATAGTAAAATCATTTTCCACCAAGGAAGATTTGGGGAAATTATTTGTTAAAAGTGATGTTGTGATAGTTGATGAAGTACAGTTTACTGACCCCGATTTACAATCTTACTTCTTAAAATTGGTCTTGGATTTTGTTGAGAGAGGTGGCTGGGTGATATCTGTTGGGGTTTTGTTTACTTCTCAAGCTAGTGAATTTTTACTGTCAGCTGTTTTAAAAGATAGAGCCAAAAAAGTTTTTTCATTGACTGCAACATGTCAAAAATGTGGAGTTCGAGGTGCGACTTTGAATCAACGAATAATTAGAGGTGTACCAACTAGCTCTGATGACCCCGAATTACTCGCTCCTTCTAATGAAGTAAGCTATGAACCTAGATGTATTGATTGTCATGTTATTATTGGATAAGGAGAATATATTATGAAAGTTTATTTTACTGCAGCCGTTTCGAATGTAACAGTCGATATTCGTAATGTGTACCGTCGTATCGTAGATATTTTGGAAAAACATGGACATATTGTTATTTCTAATCATTTGGAAAACAAAAACGCGGATGAGATTAAATCTCAGTCTGAAGCTGATGCTTTGAATATGCAGAAGAAAATGAGTAAATGGAAAAAACAAGCTGATTTAATCTTGGTTGAGGCATCTACACCATCGTTTGGGGTTGGACAAGAGATTGCTGAAGCTCTTGTAGATAATAAGCAAGTGGTTGTATTGTATAAACAAGGATTGAAACCTCATATTTTGCTGAATCAAGGCCAAGAAGCTTTATATTTTGTTGAATATAATAATGATAATTTGGAAAAAGTGCTTGAGGAGTATATAGAATATGCGAAAGAACATAGTGATACGAGATTTAATTTTTTTATTTCACCTCAAATAGGTACTTACTTGGACTGGATATCTCGGAAGAAAAAATTACCTCGAGCAGTGTATTTACGTAGATTGATAGAGGATGACATGAAGCTAAACAAAGATTATGACGAAGCGTAAAACTAGGGCTGAAAAGATAGAGAGTGGGTATAGACTACAGAA
>CAZLRI010000535.1:0-1539 GCA_964561745.1 uncultured Pseudobdellovibrionaceae bacterium
CAACCTTTCTGTGTGAAGCTACCTCCCATTGCTACAATCGGTCATTTTGTTTTGCAGGAGCTATAGTTAACTTTTTTCAGACTACATACTAACAACTAATTACAATCTCATTGGCATTATTATGTGTGTAAATCCTTTATCTAGACCGCTTCTAAGCAGACAAGGTGTTGTATCATCTCCCATCTCAAAACTTGTTTTATCATCTTCAATAATATTTAGAACCTCCATAAAATAGCGCGCATTAAAACCAATCTCAAAAACATCTCCTTTGTATTCAACTGACATATCTTCTTTTGCCTCTCCAAAATCCGGGTTTGAGGTTGAAACTTCAAGATTCTTTGGAGAAAACACAAACTTAACGCCTCTTGATCTATCTACTGAAAGAATAGAAACTCTTTTTAATGCCTGCAAAACAGTCTTTCTTTCGACTCCAACAACTCTATCTGATTTTTTCGGAATTACCTGTTTATATGGAGGAAACTGCCCATCAAGAAGACGAATTATAAGGGTTGCGTTATCTCCTGAAACAATTGCATGCTTATCATCCAACCATAAATCAATAGCCCCTTCTGTTACTTCTATCAATCTTTTAATTTCTATGATTCCTTTTCTTGGAATAATAACTCCTTTTGGAAGCTTCCAATCACCCTTTATTTCCCTGTCTATTATAGATAAACGATGCCCATCTATAGCAACCATTCTGAGAGTGTCTTTGCCTTCATCTTTTTGTTCTAAATAAACTCCATTTAGATTCATTCTCATCTCATCAGTTGACATTGCAAATGCAGTTTTTTCTATCATCTGATTTATAATTGCCCCCTCAACTTTAATAGACATCCCATCTCCTTTTTTCGGAAGCTTTGGAAATTCGTCAGGAGATAATCCAACTATTTTGAAGACCGCTCTTCCACAAACTATATCAACTCTATAACCATCACTTACTCGAATACTAATCAAATCTTCGGGCAATTCTCTTATAATGTCATACAATCCCCTTGCATGTACGGCAACCAATCCCTCTTTTAACACTTCTGCTTGGATGCTACTTGTTATTCCAACTTCAAGATCTGTTGCTGTAAAAACAACCTTCTTTGTTTTTGCCTCTATTAAAACATTTGTTAAAATAGGCATTGTGGTTTTCTTTTCAACTATACCACTAATCAATGAAAGGGTTTTTAATAATTCTGTTTTTGAAATTTTTATTTCCATTGTTTTTCCTCTTTAGGTTTTAAAAATATATTTAAATTTAAAATCGTAGTAGTAGTATCACTGTGGACATATCTGAAAACTGAATTAACTTAATAATAAATATATGTATTGCCTGTGGATCATTGTTGGATAACACAAGGCGTGTATCAACAGTATTTAATATATTGCATGAGTAAAACAGCGATGCCAGTGTTGTCAACAAGCAATTAGCAGGTTATTCACAGTTGCTTGCTGATCGATTGTTGGTAGCTGAAAGTTGTTGGTATAGCCCCCCCAAATGACCAACTCTACACATGAGTGATAAGAGAGATTTGCTTTTAATGGAGGTGA
>CAZLRI010000536.1:0-1539 GCA_964561745.1 uncultured Pseudobdellovibrionaceae bacterium
CGGTTTCGCTTAATAAATTCTGAATGCTGAATTATGAATGCTGGATGCTGAATGTAAAATGCAAAATGTAGAATGTAGAATGCTTGTCTTGTCCTAAATAGGGTTGACAAAAGGATCAACCAAAAGGGAGGTAAAGGCATGAAAACAAGGCAGAGTTCATTGACAACAAAATATTGTCCTAGTCAGAGGAGGATATTCAGCAGGGAGTTAAAAAAGAAGTTAGTGGAGGAGATCGAGTTAAAGCGGTTAAAAGTTAGAGATGTTGTAAATTTGTATAAAGTATCAGTAGGAAGTGTTTACAAATGGCTTAGGCAATATACAACAATGAATATACCGGGAGTAACGATGGTGGTAGAGACAGAGAGTAAAGAGAGTAAGCTTGAGAAGTTATATCATAGGATCAATGACTTGGAGCGGATGTTAGGCAAAAAGCAGATGGAAATCGAATTCATGGACAAAGTAATAGAAATATGTTCCAACGAATTGGGTTATGATGTAAAAAAAAAGTATACCACTATGCAATTGAGTGGTATAGAATGAATCCTTCGGTAAGCAAATATAAGTTAGAAGATTTGTATGAGGTAGCGGGGTTCAGCAGGCAAGGTCACCATAAATACATGCAAGACCGGGGAGAAGAAGATGCAGAAGTGCAATTAACAATAAATTCGATATTAGAAATAAGAGCAATACACCCACAGATGGGAATAAAGAAGATATATAAGTTAATAGCACCTGATTGGATAGGTCGGGATAGATTTATGTCGATAGGAGTAGAACATGGATTAGGTATTAAACATCAAAAGAGCTTCCACAGGACAACGTTTAGTTGCAAGAGTGCATGGTTTACTAATTTGACTGCAGGGCTTGCCATAAACGGAATAAATCAAGTCTGGGTAAGCGATATAACGTATTACAGAATAGGCGATAAATTCTATTATTTGACATTCATAGAGGATGTGTATTCACGTAGGATATTAGGATGGACAGCCAGTACAAATCTCAGGGCAGAAGCAAATTGCAATGCCTTAAAGATGGCACTGAAAGAACGTGAAGGACATGATTTGAGAGGTTTAATTCATCATTCGGACAGAGGAACACAATACGCCTCTGATGTTTACCTTAAAATATTATCAGGTAATAAGGTAGCAGTTAGTATGTGCGATAATGTATATGAAAATACTCATATCGAGCGGGTTAACGGAATAATAAAAAATGAGTACTTACAATTCTGCAATATTAGTACTTTTGAGGAGTTGAAAAGACAATTAGATAGAGTAGTTGGAATTTACAATTACGAAAGACCAAGTTGGAGTTTGGGTTTTAAAACTCCTGTTGATTACGAAGAAGAATTGAAACAAATTCTGACAGGTGATAGAAAATTATTAAAATTATTTAGTTTTGAAAAAGAAATTTTTGTTCAACAAACATTTTTTAACTGATTTTTTGTCAACCTATTTCAGGACAAGACATGTTAATTGTTAATGAAATTATTTTGTTAGTTAGAATAATAAATAAATTTGAAAGAAGATGGAACAAAAT
>CAZLRI010000537.1:0-1539 GCA_964561745.1 uncultured Pseudobdellovibrionaceae bacterium
AATGACAGCCGTGTCGTGATCAGCGGCATTGTCAAATTCTATACGATGATTCTCGTAATATCTGACAACACCGGCGAAATCATCGACAGCTATCAACGACTCAATATAGTGAGCCCTCGCGCCATTGATTCCACTGGCATTTTTCTCGTTCATCCTCATCACCTATTACCTTAGTTGTTATTTGTAATTACTCTATCGTGGGTTTCTTCTATTGCAGGAACACTGATTTCCGTGTTAATCGGATCTTCCTTAATATTATTGTCGATCCAAATTATGATAAAGAAATTCCATAAGAGGTCTACATTAGACTTTACAAATGATATTCCGCCACCGGAAACTCCGGGCATTGAAAGGGATGGGCCATTGTTGGAACCACCTTCTTCGCCACCCCAGGGATGATCTTCTTTAGTATCATCGATATAGGGGGCAGAGTAGTCATAGGGATTGCTGCGAGCAGCAGCATTATCCCAAGCTACAACACTTAGTATCAGCAATACTGCCAATACTCCGATAATTTGTCTCATTTTGTACTCCTTGGTTTAAAGACATTATCAAGACATATTAATAAATTGTCACGCTATAAAGGGCAAATATTTTCACATAGGCGGGCAGGTATAATATTATTTTTTACCTCCATATAAAAATAAGAAATAATTCAATCCCTGTCAACGATTTTTAGAGGGTAAAATTATACCCGTCCTGCTATAATAAAGACTCTTATAATCCAGCCTTTGTTTAAACATTTATCCACATTTATGTGGCTGGCATACGTCTACATCTGCTGCTTCTTATTAGCATCATATTTTATTTGAAACGTTTGACATAGGTTTAAGCGTCTATTATAATAGTACCAGCACTCAAAGAAGCCAAAGATGATCTTTACTGGGGAGTAAGGCGGCTTGATTTATGGGAAGGAAATGAGCGTATAATTGTATCAAATATATAGATAAGATAAGCTTATAAGATATAACGTTTTATTAGAAAGGAGGAGTTGTGAAAATTATTTCCGACTCTAAACAATTTACTTTGCTGTTATTACTAATAGCAATCTGGCCATTGAGTTCAAGTTATGGTACCCCACCATCATTTGTGTTACCCATATATTTTGAAGTTGAGACTATTACATATGATCGAATATCAGGTATTGCTGAAGTCAAAATAATATCCGAAGTTCCTATAAAAGAAAATATTCAGTTTGGTTTGAATTATTCTACAAATTTGAAATACATTGAAAACATAAAATTATTAAATAGCGTTAACTGGGATATATCATTTGAAGAACAAAATATACAAGAAAACATATTTATAATTCAATTAAAACCAAATGACACTGGGAGAATTGTAATAGCATTTGAATGTATTGATGATGGTTTTAAAACGAGCATTAGTCGTTTTTTTGTTGCAGGTGATACTTTAGAAATCTGGCAGGGGAATCCAAAAGATGTAGCTAAAAGAATTGCCTACCAAAAGCGGATAGAAGAAAGAAGAGAGGTTGATTTTGATACGCAGCTTGTCAATAAGAATGAGACACTTTTCATA
>CAZLRI010000538.1:0-1537 GCA_964561745.1 uncultured Pseudobdellovibrionaceae bacterium
TTATAGGATATCTCCTAAGCGTGCAGACATTTATTTGGAGATTAGAAAATATGTTGGCGAGGGGGCTGCTGATTATTTCCATGATGCTTGTTATGTATTGGAAAAAAAAGAAAACTACAGGGCGCACATCCATATTATTGCACATCTGCTTAGAGAAATTGATTCTTTCGTTTGTGAGACACTGTTAACTAAGGAGGTTGTAGAATCATTTAGGGGGGCTAAAAACGACCATAGGAAAAAAGTCGAGGCTATTTTTGAAAAATATTCTATCAAACATGGCAATTACGTTAAGGATATTTGGCTGAATTTTGCAACGGATGATTCATATAAACCAGTTGAATACGCGCATAGAAATGACTTGAAGCCAGCAAGGCAGCGAATAGGCGATTTGGACATAGAAGATTGGTTTGACCAGTTTTGCGATCTGTTAGAGTTTATAATTGAAATCATCAAAAACAATTTTTTTAAATTTGTTCAAAACATTCATTCCAGCGATAGCACTATTGTTGAACAATGCCTTTCCTCTATTCCCAATGGTTCGGAACAAGAAACATACCTGTTTAATTATTTAATTGATAACAAGATAAACAAGGTTGATATCTTAAACAAGAAAGGTTTTTTTGATTATTGGAATACAAATTCTGATATAATCAGAACCAGTTATCTGATTATTTTTGCAAACTCCTCTGCTTCAGCCATTGTCGGTATTATTTTAGACAAGAATGTATGTGAAAGTGAAAATGCATGGGTTCAGTGTAACCTTATTGAAGCTGTAAAGGCAATCCCCATAACCACCGCTCGGATAGATGCCCTAATACAAAAGGTTATAGACTCAAGCGATAATTTTATTTCGGAATATTCTCCTGTTGTTCAAAAACAGGCTGAACTAATTAAGCACCTTGCGAAAAATAACAAAGCCGACTTTGCGTTTGCTTTAGCAATGAAATTATTTGACCTAGTCAAAGATGAAAAATTGTCCCCAGAATTTGACCATTATCTTTATGGAGAGATGTTTAAGAAAATAGTGCCAGCGCTCTCACTGAAGCTACGGGCATAGATGCTCTCAAATGGATTTGCGAACTTCTAAAACAGGTAATTGAGGAGGATCCAGATAAACATGAACAACCAGAAGATAACTTGTTTATAATGCGGCCAAACATTGAAACTCCCAAGTATCAGATGGAAAAATTAGAAGATATTTTAATTGAAATGGTGATAATGTCTGCCAAAGAAATTATAAAAGATAAGTCTCAACTAAAAGCAGTGTGCAATCTGCTAGAAAGATATAATTGGGATACGTTCACCAGAATCATGCTTTATCTGCTGATGAATTCCGGAAATATAGATCTAATCAAAGAAAAACTCCTCAATAAGAAGTATTTTTTCAAACAGGGGCTCTACCGTGAATATTATCAGTTATTGAAAAAATATTTTTCAAAACTTGATCAAGTTTCAAAAGATCAAATTCTGGACATGATAGACAAAGATGAAGAATATACTGGTAATAGAGAATATTACGATTTGGCTATTAATACCA
>CAZLRI010000539.1:0-1531 GCA_964561745.1 uncultured Pseudobdellovibrionaceae bacterium
AAGATTTTAAAATTGAAGTCAAACAAAGAAAAAACAATTTTTAGAAGTCCCGTTAAAACAAAATATTGCTATTTATTAACCATTAACAAAAAAAGTTATGACAAATAACACAACAAAAGAAGAGTGGCTGAAAATTGGACAGGAAATAATGGATGACAGAGCAAAACGGATTAAAATTGCCAAAACCCGTAAGTTTGATACTATCGCCACGCATGGCATCTATGATATGAACCAAGCCTTAAAATACAATAATGGTTCGATTATGGAACCTATTTATCTTACTACTGCACAGGCTTATGCCAACAGTGCCGAGATGGAAGCAGCTCTGGCATATCAAATACCTACGTGGTGCTATACCCGTATTGCTAACCCCTCTAATTATTTTCTCGAAGAAACTATTGCATTACTTGAAGCATATAATACTAACATTGAAGCCAGTTGTGTGGTAACAGCGAGCGGTATGAGCGCTATCCGTACAGCAACTGATGCCTTACTTATTAAAGATGATAAATTACCACCTCCTAACATTGTTGTCAGTGCTAAAGTCTATGGCGGTACGTTCCAGCAATTCCATGTACGCCGCCAGCAGGAACAGGGCATTGAGGTTAGATGGGTTGTTAATTCCAACAATATAGATGAATGGGCATCAAAAGTTGATGATGGAACACGGTTTGTCTATGGCGAGTTCCCTTCCAATCCTTCTGTAGCAATTTTTGACATCGAAAAGATTGCACAACTTGCACATGAGCACAGTATCCCGCTAATTGTTGATACTACCTGTGCATCACCGGCACTCACCAGACCTTTGCAGTACGGTGCTGATATTGTTATTCAATCGGCAACAAAGGTTATAGGTACTAGTGGCACATCTGTATGTGGTACCCTTACTGCTAAGAAAAACATCGTTTCAAAAGTCGGATCCGATGAGATGAAAGCCGACTTTGCTATCTGGACAAAACTTTGGCCCTACCGCGATAATGGACCCGCATTAAGTCCATTCAATGCTATCATGACACTTAACGACCTGCGTTCGCTTCGTATGCGTGTTGCACAAATGAGCGACTCGGCATTAAAAGTATCAAGGTATCTCGAAAAACACCCGAAGATTGACAGAGTGCATTATCCCGGTCTGGAAAGCTTTGCTGCACATGCCACTGCAAAAAAATACATGGTGCTGGCTGATAGCAATGAAAACAAATACGGATTTATGCTTGCTTTTGAAATCAAAGAAAGTAAACCCGAGGATTCTAAAAATGCCCGGAAGTTTTATGATGCATTACAGATGATCTGGCGAGCTACAGACTTAGGCAGGGTAAAAACTGTAGCAACGCTTAATGCTATTTCTACCCACCAGCAGCAGGGCGAAGAAGGAAGAAAATTAGCCAATATAAAACCTAATACATGTAGGCTCGCAATTGGAATTGAACATCCAGATGATGTTATCAGCGATCTTGAACAAGCTCTTAGTAAAATTTAAGTAAGTTCAAACTGAATTCAACTGAGATATGTGCTTTATCAATAGGTGGTTTCA
>CAZLRI010000540.1:0-1502 GCA_964561745.1 uncultured Pseudobdellovibrionaceae bacterium
AATATCAAATCGCCGCGTAAATATTTAGGCGACATGTTGCTTGACAATTACCGATAGCGATCAGGCGCAACGTGTTGTAAGAGCGCACTTTCACTTCGGATATTCGATGAACTTAAGGAAAGAGTCTCCAATACCTGTTGTGCGTTTTTGACCCAAACCGTGACCACTCATCGTTAAATGGAGATTATCTGTGCTCACGAGACCACTAGAATAAAGATCTTTCCAGAGCTGATCATATAGTTCTCGATTACTGTGCAAATCGGGGATGTTGTGTTCCAGTACGGCGCTCAAACCTCCCATGCTCACGCTTGGTGGAGGTGAAGGCGATTGAAACACTTTGAGAATCCAAAGATGAAGCTCGGTAAAGGAATCCACAAGATTTAGAAACACGTGTTGAAGCGCTTCCTCGGGTGCTTGTCCTTTCGCTACATTAACAATCGCGTTACGCAACGCCGCAAGCTTTGCTGCCTGATGGGTTCGCAAAGCGATTTGAGAGGCATGCATGACAGCCGACACAAACTCTTCGTTTTCTTGTAAGTCTTCGAGTTTAAGACCTTTGGTTTCCAGCTCCCGCAACTTCTCCCCAACTTGAACCATCCATTCTTCTCGCCGCTTTTGCAAGAGGAGGTTGAATCACACATTGGAATAGCTCGGCAGCCGGACCGCCCATGACTGGGATTGCAGACAGACCCGCTTTTGCAAGAGTATGCACAACGTCACCCTTCGACTGCTTTGGTACTGTAAGCTTGTTATCTGTCATAGTCTCCTTTTTTTGCACTCTAACGCCTGAAATCAAGTGGCGGCGTACTCGCCGTTCTCTGGAGCGTGTTGTTATGTGTTTTTAATTCTTTTCAATTTTCTATTTATTTCATTCAGATTAAATATGTTTGGATCAAAATCTTCATCAAGCCATTCAATTAAATTTTCATATTCGGGGTCATCTGGTTTTTTCAATGTCTCCAATAAATCCTCATATCCACCAATTCCACCGCAATCCTCAGGCGGACATGCCCGTTCACCTTCAATACAAATGGGCGTATTAATTTTTTTATCTTTGGATATTATTTTCTCAAGAACTAATTCATGTTCCCAAGAATCACCAAAATCGTATTCATAAACAATCTTCTGTTTTTGCTCTGTTAAGATTTGATTAATTTTAAATTTCTTTTCGTCCAATATTTCAGTACCTCTAAAATCATCATCTTCGGAATTGCCATAAAAAATACCTTTATCTATAAATTGATGCAGATGAGAGTCAGTCCATCCCATTACAATTTGAATTATTTCATGCATCTTACAAAGTGAAATATTGCCGACAACTTGAAATCTTCTCCAAATTGTTGGTGAGGAATCTTTTAAAGTAACTTTAAATTGGTAAATTTCATTTTTTCCGGTCATAACATTTTCCTTTCTTAACACAATACCTGCATAATGCGGGATTGTGTTGTTATAGCAAGCGAAAAACAAAATGTCCGCTTTCTTTATGTCATTCCCGCGCAGGC